>DATMBG010000051.1:300000-520766 GCA_035559535.1 Candidatus Limnocylindrales bacterium | reverse complement strand
GACAGGCTATGAGGCCAGGAAGCTGGGTTATAAGGGGTTGGTAGCTGGGAAGACGGGGACGACCAGTGATTTCAAGGATGGGTGGTTTATGGGGTACACTCCCGAGTATTTGACCCTGGTATGGGTAGGATATGATCAGGGGGATCCGATTCAGTGGGATGGAACTCATACAGCACTACCCATCTGGGTAGCGTTCATGGATAAAATCTATGGAATCTGGAAGCCTGAAACTTCTCCAGAACCTTCCAAAGATCTGACTCTTGTTGCAGACGTTGTAAGTAGGGGCGTGGATTGTATAGTTCCGGAGGAATACCCCTCGGATTGTAATTCAAAGAATGGTTCTATCGACCCTGGAGCTAATGATTCTGCTCCATCCAGAAGAGAAATTACTGAAGCTTTAGAGTACAAAGAATATAGCATTGAAAACAAAAACTTAACTTCAATTAAGGAAAATGCTCCTTTCTCTCCTTATCCCATTTTGAATAAACAGGCTCAAAAGGATTTCACCCCGCCTTTTTATACAAAGGATAGAAAAAAAAGAGCCCCACAAGCTCGTAAACAAGAAAGGAAAACGACCTATTTCCCTCCCGAGTCTGCTAAATGGCCCTGGTTAAAGTAGAACTTGTAAATGTTGTTTAAGGGGATTTTTTACTCTTGAGATAGTTGATCCAGCTTCCGAATGAGGAAATATCTAGATGTTTACGGGCTTCTTCTTCAGGATAAAGCATTCCATAGACCTGGGTCCCATCTTCCAGTAGAACGGGCCCCAGGTATAGACCTGGGGGTTCTGTCTTACTGATACGTTCTTCCCATATCTTTTCAGGTACTTCGTAGAGTTCTCCGAATACTTTAACCCCTTTTTCTTTTCCAACCCAAAACATCCCCGGATGTTTATCCTGGATAGAATATAAGGCGTAGGCAGGAGCGGTATAAGTGGCTTTAAGGAAAAGACAACCTTCTAGATTAGCATGGTCCGGTTGACCCTGCAGGACCGTTCCATTGAAAAAAATTTTCATTTTCGCCCTTCAGTTCTTTTCATTAATAGCATAGTTACTGTTTAAATCAATCTTTTTAGATTAATTTTTGAAAGCTGGGACTCTCCAGAATTCTTCTTACCTTTCAACTCTTTTTACAAAGGGATCTCTATTTTAAACACTAGGTTACGGTAATGGTACAGTTCTGACCCCCAAAGGGATTGGAGACAAACTCCGTACAGGCCGGATCTTTCTCCCATTTTCCATCTACTAAAAAAAGATATTCATAGGTTCCGGGTTCCAGAGAAATAGTTGTCTTCCAGAGTCCTTTCTTATTTTTTTTTAATTCATAGGATTGGGTATCCCAGTTGTTAAAGCTTCCAGCTACTCTGACGCTTTGAGCTTCAGGAGCTAAAAGCTGGAATACGACTTTTTTCTTGGTGGGTTGTTCTTTTTTCTCACCTCTTGCACCCGTCTTTTTAACGGCCATAAAACCTCCTTTTACAAAAAATAAAAATCTAAACTTTCATCCTCAGGATGACCCAAAATTCTCTTCAATAAGACTTTATATCCATGGTATTAGAGAAAATAGATCAAAATTGTTAAATATTCAATAAAATTTTATAATCGGTTTCTTTATAGAAGATTTTTGTTGATAGGTTATTCCAGGTGATAAAAGGTGTAAAAGATCCATTATAAATTTCATCTATCTTAAACAACCCATAGCCTTGTTAACGTTTACCCGTTCCTTATCAAAGGACTTCTTTTCCTGGGATAGGAGTGGGATTAGGTTTTTAGTTTTTCTAAGGCTTCCAGCAAACGCTTGGAGGTTGAAACGCTTCCGAAGACGCCTCCCTGCATTTTAATCATTTTAATAGCTGCCAGGTAATTTCCATAATCAGTAGCCCCTGTACAATCTTCCAGAAGAAGGCACTCATATCCCCGGTCATTAGCATCTCGCAGAGTTGTGTGGACACATACATCGGTTGTAATACCTGTAAGGATCAGATGGGTAATCCCCCGATTTCTAAGGATCAACTCCAGGTCCGTAGCATAAAAACTTCCTTTCCCCGGTTTATCCAAAATAAGTTCTCCGGGAAGTGGTTTAAGCTCTTCAATGATATTCCATCCCGGTTCACCTCGTATAAGGATACGACCCCGGGGTCCCAGATCTCCGATTCCGGCACCGATTCTTTTACTTCGCCATAATTTATTTGCTGGAAGATCGGATAGATCAGGCTTATGACCCTCGCGGGTATGGATAATAGTAAAACCTGGGATTTTTCGTATAGCAGTTAAAACCGTTTGGATAGGCTTAATAGCGGCTCGGGTCAAAGAAATATCATATCCCATCTGATCTATATAACCCCCTTTCCCACAGAAGTCGATCTGCATATCAATTACCAGAAGAGCCGTTCGTTCGGGGACCAAATTTCCGTCATAGGGCCAATCGTAGGGGTCTGCCTGGACAATAACCGGGGATTTTACCATAAATTTCTCCAGGGAATCTACTTACCCCATGAACCAGGGAAGGAGGATTTTTGTTCACAGTCCATGGGGTAAAGTCCTTCTATCTTGAATCTTCTATGCTGGATTTTTATAACCTGAGACAGATAAAAATTTCAAAATAAAGGTGATAGGAAGTTGATTATTTGAACAGATCTCCTTTCACCCGAGGTTGTTCTTCCAGAGCTTCTTTAATTTGAGGAACCAGATCTTCAATAACCATTTGAAAGAGTGCTTCTCCCCACTCGGCGGTAGATTCCGTTGTTTTTCTACCGACGATACCTGTCGGAGTATATTGATCCATTCGATAATCCCAGAACACTTTAATATCGTCGTAATTAGAGGCTTTACTCATATCTACCAGGTCTGGACGTATGGCCAGTACACAGGAAGTCTCGGCAATATTGGCATGAATCCATGTGGGATCTTCTGGGTTATCTTCGGCAGCTTTATTACGAACCCGTTCGGAGACTTCCCACCAATTCATAAAACGGACCCGCATATCCCGGGGGAATTCGTCCAGAATTTTATCCCGAACAGCCTGTAAAGAACCGATATTCCACATATGTCCGTTCAGCAGTAGCAGTTTACGGATTCCAGCCTTATAAAGCCAGTGAGCAATGTCTAAAACGGCCATCATAAAGGTTTCCGGTCTGAAGGCAATGGTTCCTGGGAAGTCTCCATGGCGTTGGGAAACCCCATACCAAAAGGGTTGTAGGACGGGTACCCCGGTTGCCGCTGAAATTCGTTTGGCTACCTCATAGACATCCAGAGTATCCACACACAATGGGAGATGTGGACCATGCTGTTCAATTGCTCCACACGGTAAAATGGCCATTTTCATGGTTTTAGTAAGTTCTTGAACCTCTGTCCAAGAAAGTTCTTCCCAAAGTAGAGGTTTTCCTTTTTGAGGTATCATGATCTACGGACTCAAGGGCCATGAACCCTAAACCCCTGTTTAGAGTTCATAGTCCTTGGTACACTCTTTTTAGTGTAGTGGTTTTAGCCTCGGGCGTATAAGCTCTCATTAAGTCCATCTCCCAATAGAGAAAAACCTAAAAGGAGGGTAAACAGGGCTATTCCCGGGAAGAAGGAAATCCACCAATCTCCGGAAACAATATAATTACTCCCTTCATTGATCATAAGCCCCCATTCCGGGGCCGGAGGTTGAATGCCAAAACCTAGATAGCTAATTCCGGCGGCTGTAAGGATTACCCAGGAAATGGTCATAGGAAACTGGGTGATCACAGGATTCAAACTATTGAACAAGAGATGATGAACCAACATCCGATTTTTAGAACATCCTGTAACGACGGCCGCATCGGCGTATTGTCGTCTTTTCTGTTGCAAGATTTCCCCTCGAATAAGTCTGGCATAAATGGGAATGGAGACCAGAATTAAGGATAGGATGAGGTTTACCACCCCAGAGCCTAGGATTCCAGCAAATATCAGGGCTAAGATAAAGCTGGGGAAGGCAAAGAGAAGATCCATGATCCGCATGATCACCTGATCTACCCCCCCTCCATAAAATCCGGCTATAGCCCCCAGACCGATTCCCATGAATACCGCTCCAGTTGTTGAAATAATGCCGATGAGTAACTCATATTTCGCTCCGTATAATATTCGGCTGAGAAGGTCACGTCCAAATTGATCTGTTCCAAGCCAGTATTTATCCAGGGGTTTAAGTCGTTTATCGCCTTGAAAAACCTCTTCTGGACCATAGGGCGCTATGAAAGGAGCCAGGAGGGCCACCAGAACCCAGAACGTAATTAAAATTAGACCGATTTGGATCCGTCGATTGCAGGTCAGTCCCAGAAATACCCCCAGCCTTCGAAGGGGACTTTGCATCCTTTGCCGGAAGATTTCTTCAGCCTGAAAAAGACTTTCCCTTTCAACAGCCATTAAAAGTTCAGAAAACAGAGACCATGGGCAGTTTTTTACTCCACTTCTTCCTGCCCCCTAGCTGCTGCTTTTAGCCTAAATCGTTGGTTTTCTCCATGAGGCTGAATCGAGGCATAGAATCTGGAAAGTAAACAAATCCCTTCAGGTTCTTTCGGTGGGGATAAATCCACTGAGGGGCAAAGAGATAAACGGCATGAACGTCATTAATTAACAGGGTTTGATGTTTCTTCATGAGTTCAATGCGTCGGGGATCTTTAGGATCCATATAGATAAATTCTTTAGCGATTTTATCAGCCTCGGGATTTTTATAATTAAAAAAATTGGCAAAACTATCTTCCAGGAGATTCCAGTGGGTATGATATCCTCCATCGGCAATCCAGGGCATAAAAGCAGCCACGGCAGAGTCAATTTTCCTGGCAATCAAGGATTCCCATTTTTTAGCGGCCGTCATTTTCTGGATACTTACATTGATTCCAATTTTTTTGAGGGCATCCTGGATCAGGATAGCCGTTCGTTCTTCATTGATATTATCGTTATCCACTGCCATCTCCACCTCAAATCCTTTGGGACGACTCGACTGATTGAGATATCCTTTTGCTTTATCCAGATCATATTCGTAAGGCCATAGAGTTGGATCATACCCGGGTACCGGAATGGGATAGCAACTCTTGAGGCGGGTAGCAAAATTGTACCAGACCGTATTAATGATTTCATCGTAGGGAATGGCGTGGGCAATGGCTTTGCGAACATTTAAATCCTCAAAGGGAGGCGTTTTCCAATTCATACCCAGGTACCACCAATCCAGGGTTTCGTATCCTTCGACCAGGAAGTTGGGATCTTTTTTCAAAATTTCCAGATCCTTCATATCCAGATTAGCCGGCATATCCAGTTCGCCCCTTTGGGCCATCATGTAACGGGTTGAAGGGTCCGGGATAATTTTAAAAATAATCCGGTCTATTTTCGGTTTACCCTTATAGTAATCTTCCCGTGCGGTCACCACGAATTGATCTCCTGTTATCCACTTCTCTATCTTGTAAGGACCTGAACATACCGTTTCCCGCTCCAACCACTTTACCCCATAGGGATCGCTCTCGGTGGCATGTTTCATAATTTCATCTACATCCACGATGCTGAGCAGTTGAATATAATTGGCAATGGCCCCCCAAGGAGCTGGATAGGTAAGCTGGTGGACCAGGGTCCTTGCATCCACAGCATACACATCCTCTAGCCGGGTAATTCCATCGACCTTCATCTGGGCAGCCCCAATACTATCCCGCTTAAAGTACCATCGGAAGCACTTCTCACAGGCATAAGCATCAATCTTCTTCCCGTTGGAGAAGGTCCATCCATCCCGAATGGTCCATGTAAGGGTCTTACGGTCATCAGAAACCTTAAGGTCACTGGCAATGAGCATATCATAACGATCATTGTCATAATAGAGTTTCCCATTGACCTCTTGAGTCTGGTAATGGAGCAGGCAGTCGTAGATGGTGCGTTTGATGACATGTTCGGTCATTCCCGCCCAAACATCCGGGAGCAAAGAAGCGATATCCGCAGGAAAAGCCACCGTCAGGGTTACTTTTTTACCGGCAGCTTCCCCGACCTTCTCCCATCCGGTTAGTAAATCCCCTGCGGCCATCAAACTTCCTGTAGCTCCCACAAGCTTTAGAAAGGAGCGCCGGTCAAGGGTAAGGTTGACCATATCCGCTTCTGTATGATGATTTTGAACTCTGCCTTTCCTCATCTTCTGACTCCTTTTTATAAGGGGGATGGGACTTACTTATACCAAATTCCCATAGATATAGGTCCTATCCCATTTGTTCTAAGCCTGAAAAAAGATGAATGGGGTATAGCCCGTGGCCAGCTTCCATGTGAAGTCAATATGACACTTCCCTATACCTGTGTGGCAAGAACCATCCACTTCTCTGGATTACTGAATATACCGGCTATCTGAAAGAGCAAGGCCTATACCACCCCAGGTCTAAATATTGAAAATTTAACTAACTCTTTACAAAATAAGAGATTAGGAGATAAAGGGCAGAAAGACAGGTCGATCAAGGGTGCTAATTTTCTATACAGTTCTGGGATTATTCGCTTATTTTGTGGGCGTTTCTGGAGTCTTTCTTTGGGAAGGTAGGGGGAAATTTCAAAACAAAGGGGACTATAAAACTGGAGGTAGGGGTCATATTCCTTATCCCTTTATTCGGGGGTCTAGATAAAAGTAGATAAGATCTATGATAAAATTTACGAGGAGGGAACAGACGATAACCACGAGAATAAACGCACGAACCGGGGCCAGATCGGCAACCTGCAGGCTGTTTACGGCATAACGCCCGATACCATTCCAGGCAAATACGACTTCGACCAGTACGATTCCTCCAATGAGGTGGGTAAATAATTGACCGCAAAGGGTTATGACCGGAATCAGAGCATTTCTTAGGGCGTATCGATAGCGGATAAGGCGTTCTGGGAGTCCGTAGGCTTTAGCCGTTCGGATATAGTTTGAGGATAAAACATTTAAAATGGAGGTATAAACCATACGGGAAATCGGAGGGATGAGCAGTATGTCCAGACAGAGGACCGGCAAAATCAAGTAGTGAAGACTCTTAAAGAACAGGTCAAGATCTCCTTCCAGAAGGCTATCCAGGACGTAAAACCCGGTAATCGGAGAGGGGGGTTCATCTAAGATACCCAGACGGCCAGTGGGTGCCGGGGCGAGATGAAGAAGAAAGTAGAAAACATAAACTCCCATCAAGGCCAGCCAAAAAATAGGAATGGCTCCTCCCAAGATTCCAAATACCTGCGTGGCAATATCTGCCAATCCTCCTTTACGAAAGGCACTGACAACTCCCCAAACTAATCCTAAGAAAAAGGAAGAAAACATGGCCCAGAAGGCCAGTTCCAGTGTGGCCGGGAGACGAACTTTAAGGTCTTCTACCACCTCGTTTCCTGTCTTCCAGGAATGACCCAATTCTCCTTGCAGAATATTTTTTAAATAAATTAAATATTGTCGGTGAAGAGGTTCATCCAGTCCCATCAATTTTCGCATGTTGGCTATGGCCGTGGGGTCTGCAAATTGACCCACCTTCATAATGGCGGCATCTCCCGGGATGACCTGAGTCAGAAAAAACGTCAGGGTCAGGGCCCCGATCAGGGTCGTGAGCATCCCTAAAAACCTTTTAATTAAAAAAGTTAGAAACATAGATTAAATGGAATGCTCCCCAGGCTTTCCAGATAGCAGAGGGACCCGACTCTGGCCGGATGAAGTCTTACCAGAGGTGACAGGCCACCCTATGCTCCTTGGAAAGGTAACGCTCCTCAGGTTGTACTTCTCTACATATTTCCTTGTGCTCCCTGCAACGGGAATAAAACGCGCAACCTGTCCAGGTATGCGAATCGCCCGGGAACCCGGTGGTTTTATGGTTTATCTCCCCTTCTAATAGAAAAGTATCCGAACCGGGGATACTGGAGAGAAGAAGTCTTGTATACGGGTGTTTGGGGGAAGCAAAAATATCTTGGGTCCTGGCTAATTCTACCATTCGTCCTCGATACATGACGGCGACCCAGTTACAGCAGTATCCGATGACCCCCAGGTCATGGGAAACCATCAAATAAGCCAGTGAAAGCCTTTGTTGAAGATCTTTAAGGAGGTTTAAAATATTTGCCTGGGTAGATACATCCAGGGCGGAAGTAACCTCGTCCAAAAGAAGTAATTTGGGTTTTAAGGCTAAGGCCCGTGCTAAGCCTACGCGTTGACGTTGCCCACCACTTAATTCATAAGGGAATCGCTCCATATAACTTGCGTTTAACCCGACCAGATCCAAAAGCCTAACCACCTCATCGATCCGTTTTTCCTCCGAAAGATTATCATGGATCTGGAGAGGTTCTTCGATAATCTGCCGAACGCTAAAACGAGGATTCAAAGATGAATAAGGATCCTGAAAGACCATCTGAATGTGTCGTCTACGGAGTCTCATTTCTTCATAGGATAATTTGGCAATATCCTCGCCATTGAGCAAAATCTGCCCTTCTGTGGGGTCCAATAGCCTGACAATCGTTTTAACCAGCGTTGTTTTACCTGAGCCGGATTCCCCCACAACACCCAGCGTTTCTCCACGAAGGAGTTGAAAGCTGACCCCATCTACAGCTTTTATATAAGCCTTTGGGCGAAAGAATCTTGGTTTCAGTGGAAAATAGGTTTTTAAATTTATTACTCTCAGTAAAGGAGCCTCGAGAACTCCTGATTTTTCTGGGTTCTTATTCAAGATGGTTTCGGTTTTCATAGAGAAAACAACTTACTTGATGGTTGGGTTCAAACTCGATGAGAATAGGTTTTTCCAACTTACAGACAAGCATTCTACTTGAACATCGCGGTTCAAATCGACATCCTGGAGGAGGTTCTGTAAAATCACAAACCGTCCCTTCTATACCGGTTAATCTCTTATCCAACTCACGACTCGGAATGGCATTAATAAGTTTTTGGGTATAGGGATGTGCAGGCTTATGGATCACCGTCTCGACATCCCCTGACTCTACGATTTCACCCGCATACATGACATAAACCCGATGGCATAGAGAACGGATAATACCCAGATCATGGGATATGAGGAGCAGGGCCGTCTTACGTTCCTGAACCCTCTGTTTCAAAAGTTTGAGAATTTGGACTTGTAGGGTCACATCCAGGGAGGCCGTAGGTTCATCGGCGATAATCAATCGGGGATTACATAGAAGCGCCATCGCGATCAAAACCCTTTGTCCCATCCCACCACTTAGCTCATGGGGATAGCTCCTCAAAATTACTTCCTGTCTGGGAATCCCAACATCCTTGAGGATTTGAAGGGCATGAGCGGTAGCTTTTTTTCGTAGATCCCCTTTGTATAAAGGAAATCGCCGAGAACTTTCTCCCAGAAGGTTATGAGCCAGAATAACATCCACCAGTTGTCTTCCCACCGTCAAAACAGGATTTAAATAACTCATCGGATCCTGGAAAATAATACAAATCCTGCTCCCCCGAATGGTTCGAAGATAATCCTCATCCTCTTGAAGTAAATCTCTTCCCTCGAAAAACACTTCTCCTTCTACAGAAGCCGATATCGAAGGTGGAAGTAAACGAAGCGCTGTGAGTGCTGTTAATGACTTTCCACTACCAGTTTCTCCTATCAATCCCACAACTTCCGATTCTCTAATATAAAGATCAATGTTATTCAAAATGCGAGCTGGTTTTCCCTGACCGTACAGAGTAAGACTCAGGTCTTTAATCTGGAACAACATTTCATCTGTTTGCTTTCTGTTTGTAAGAAGTTGGGTACCGTACATAATCTTACCGATGACCCACCGTCAAACGAGGACGTTTGACCGACCTTGCCTGTTGAAATCTTTTGAAACCTCTGAAAATATAAAAGCAAAGGGAGTACCATCTTGTGGTTGGTTAAATACCTGTGTAAGGTACCATAATTTCTAAAGTTCTGGGAAAAGAAGTAAGATTCCCCCCTGATGAAAATGCCAGCTTTTTAGGCAAGGATACCAGATACCTGCTTAATAAATTGGCCATCAGGAAGGAGTTAACTCAGGACGAGGAATATATGCAGGATATAACGTGATCAGCCCCTCTTTGACGGGTGATTATTTCACCGCTGCACCTGGTATGCTGGTGTTAAAGAAGGGAAACGTAAACAAAAAGAAGAAACAAAATATAGACCGTTATTATCGTTCTGATACCCTTGATTCAAGTGGACTTCCAGGGGAAAATATTTTTACAAGGGGAGAGTATCTCGATTTTTTCCCAGCCTGGACAAAAAAGTCTGCAAAGAAGTTTGTGATAAGGCGATCAGATAAAGACATGGAGATCACAAAATATGGGAAAGGTCATAGTTTTTTAGTTTGATAATTTCCCTTAAAGCCGATTTCTCTAAGGATTTGTCGATACAATCGAAGGCTCCATAAGCTCGAGCTTTAATATACATTTCCGCCCCTAAGTTAGGAGCAATCAAAATTATTTTGGCTTTGGATCTTAAACGCCGCACAAATTCTAAAATTTGGGTTTCATCGGATCCTGGAAATCCAAACTCACCGATAATCAGAGAAAAATTTTCATCCTTAAAAAACGGGGCTGCTTCACCTATTCCCCCAACCCCTCTGACCTGATAACCCTGTTCATTCAGCATTTCCTCCAGACTTTTTCGACTACTGGGATCCGAGTCTATGACCAAAGCCTTGGGAAAATGATCTGTTTCTAGCATGGTAACGCCTCCTTGTTTTTACTGGGACTACCCACTACCTTTGTATCTTTATCCTTATCATTCAATCCAATTGACTCATATTAAGAATCTATGAGTTAAGATAGGAATAAATTAAAACCGGTCGGAAGAATTTTTGTGATATATTCTATGCACATATTCCCTAAGTAGTCAACGGAAATTTATAGGGTAAAAAATACTAAAAATAATCGAATAGCATAAAACAATACAAATGATAATAAAAAAGCTGTTATTCTGATAGTTAGAACTCTTAATACGAGAAGAAGTCTCATTTATCTTTACTTAAGTCAAGGATAGGGCTTAATGATTAAAAAAATATAAAAAAATAATGAAAGGAATATTAAATTTGCCGGCTTTATAAGCCGGGGAGCCTTCAAGTCTTGCTTTTCCGATTCCTCGCTCACCTATTCTTTTTATCCTCCAGAGAGATCAGGAGGGATGAGGGGGTCAGGTTAGAAAAAACTACCTCTTAGTCAAAGGGGATTTCGATTATCCCTCTAACCGGGGTGTCCTTTGTATCCGAGTTAGAGATCAAAGGTTATTACAAATACTCAAAACCTTCAGCTGAATTGGTTTACTGCTGAAAAAATGATAAAATCCTATTGACAGTTTTCATCCCCTGGTATACTTAATACATAGCTGTGAGCTTGAATGGGATTGATCCCCCGTTATGATCTAAAGGTCGTAGGGGAATCTTATATCAATATAAGAATTTCTTATTTTATGGATCCTGGAATCCTGCAAGAACCGGAGATCCTAAAGTAGGACGGTTTAACTATGAAAACGATTAATCCATCTACAATCTATCGTTTCAATGGAGCAATACCCTTGAGGAGTAATTCGAGGAGTGATTGTTTATCCTATCCTTACTATTCCCTGGTTCCCTTTAAGGGAAGTGTATTACCTGCCTCTGTGAAAACCTCCCCCCATACTTTAACCTTCCTCCGAGCCTCCATGTCCTCCCCCTGTTGTTGCAACATGTGTTGTTGTAGCTAGTTCTGAGTTCCTTCATAAAAATTTCCCAATAAACCGTTATGAGCGGCAAATAACTCAAGTTTCTTAAAATTTTATTTTGGTACCTATTGGGGTCCAAGGGTTTTGCCGGCAGTTTTCTGTCTATGCCGGGTTCTTTATCAAAGGTCTTTAGTCCCATGAGCAGATGATGTGGGGAAAATAACCCACGGAAAATTTTAAAAGGGAATTATTAGAACCCTGAAGGTTATCCCCTGGAAAGAGAGAAGGGAATTATGGACTTTAGACCCATAACTTTTTGTGTTTAAGATACGGAGGACCTTTCTTGAAACCAGGTAAGCAAACTCAAGGAGAAAGATATGGGTGAAATAGGGACGTATGATCAAATCATCAAAAAGAATCCTCGAGAACGGTTGAAGAAGGAGAAAATGCCGTTGGAGATTATCCACGAACTTCCTGAACTGATCCAGAAAGGCTACGAGGATATTCCCGAGGAAGATATGGTTCGTCTTCAATGGTACGGGTTGTATCATGACAAACCTAAAATGGGTACTTTCATGATGCGTATTAAGATCCCTAACGGCATTTTGACCCCTCAAAAATTAAGAACCATCGGAGAGATTTCCAGGAAATTTGGTAAGGGCTATGGAGAAATTACGACCCGACAGGATATTCAACTTCACTGGATTCGACTGGAAACCTTGCCGGAGATCTTCCAAATCCTTCAGGAAGCAGGTTTATCCACGGTGGGAGCCTGTGGGGATGTGGTAAGAAATATAACCGGGTGTCCGGTAGCCGGATTGGATAGGCAGGAATTGTTCGATGCATCGCCCCTTGTAAGGGAAATTGCCCGATTCCTGGATGGGAATCCAGAATATTCAGATCTTCCCAGGAAACATAAAATAACACTTTCCGCCTGTGCCTATCGATGTAATGCCCCAGAGATTCACTGCCAGGCCTTTGTAGGGGTTAAAAGGATGGTAGCAGGTCAGGAGCAACTGGGCTTTACAGTTTGGGTCGGAGGAGGTCTCTCAACAGTACCAAGGATTGCAAAACCGTTGGGGGTTTTCGTTTCCATGGCAGATACTTTACCTGTGATTCGGGCCATTCTGGATGTCTGGAAAGATGACCTGACCTATCGCCGATCTTTTATCAAGGCACGCCTGAAGTTCATGGTCGATGATTACGGTCCGGAAGCTTTTCGAAACCTCATTGAGAACAAGTTAGGAAGGAAGCTGGAAGATTTCCCGGAACTACCTCTGCTGGAGCAATCTGTTGGTCGAACTTCCCACCTGGGTATTTGTGAACAGAAACAAAGGGGATTCTACTACCTGGGGTTTCCGGTGTTCACAGGACGCCTTAGCAGTGAGCAGATGATTCAGATAGCAGAGCTTGTTGCCCAGGAGGGAAAGGATATTCGTCTAACCCGAGAGCAGAATTTTATTATCACCTATATTCCCGAATCCCGACTAACCCAGGTTCTTGAAAGAATGGAAGCAATAGGTTTTACACTCAAAGTCAGTCGGCTCCGGGGACCCGGAATTGCCTGTACCGGACAACCTCATTGTAACTTTGCCGTCACCGAAACAAAGGGAAGACTTGCCGAGATCATTTCCCATCTGGAGAATGCCATGGGGGAAGGAGTCGACGATCTTCGGATTTACCTGGACGGGTGTCCCCATGCCTGTGGGGCCCACTGGGTGGGAGATATCGGTCTTCAAGGGACCACGGCCCGATCTCCTGAAGGAGAAAAAATAGAAGCTTATGATATCTTCCTGGGAGGTGGATTGGGAAATAAGCCCCTTATCGGCAAGGCCATAGGACGAAGAGTACCGGCAGATCAAGTTAAATACTACCTGGAGAGGTTGATCCGGGCTTATCAGGCTTACCGGAAAGAAAAGGAGGCTATAAGTTTTCAAGAATTTTGTCTCAAACATCAGGACGAACAACTTAAAAATTTAATGGAGGGAAAATAAATTGGAAACGACCAACTTATTACAATCAGAACCTCGACGAAAGTTAGACGACTTAGAAGTCGGAGAACTGGCCGTTCAGTTCGACGACCAGGAACCAACAGAAGTCATCCGATGGGCTTTCCAAGAGTTTCATCCGAGATTGGCGTTGATTACCAGTTTTCAAATAGATGGGATGGTTCTTCTGGATATGGCCTGGCGAATCAATCCCGAGGTACGGGTCATCACCCTGGATACCGGTCGACTTCCAGAGGAGACTTACGAACTCATGGAGGAAGTAAGGGGGCAATATGGAATCAACATAGAGGTCTACTATCCCAATACCCACGAGGTGGAGAAGTTGGTCAAAAAACATGGAGTCAACCTCTTTTACCGAAGTGTTAAACTCCGATTGATGTGCTGCGAAGTTCGAAAGGTGCGCCCCTTACTTCGGGCTTTAACTGGGTTGGACGCCTGGATAACCGGATTGAGAAGAGATCAATGGGCCTCCCGAACCAATATTCGGAAAATCGAGCTGGATCACGATCACGGGGGTGTGGTGAAGGTTAATCCTCTGGCCGATTGGACGGAGGAAGAGGTTTGGGATTATATCAGAACTCATCGGGTTCCCTACAACAGACTTTACGATAAAGGTTATACCAGTATCGGTTGCTATCCCTGCACGCGTCCTGTTAAACCCGGCGAGAATCCCCGGGCAGGCCGCTGGTGGTGGGAAATTAATGCACCTAAGGAGTGTGGTATGCATTGCAGCCTTCTCACAGGCGGATTTGAGCACGAACTGGAAGCTTTATTGAAAGAAGAGGAAGGATGAAGGAAAGGGCTTAGAATGGCTAGAGTTTTCTCCAACTCTAGCTCACTTTAAGCCCTTTAAGGATGGATACCTGAAAACTTTTTAAATGGAAATAGATCTTCAAGAAAAAGAACTCCTTATACGGGAAATAAAAGCCCTTACTGGGCAGCTTCAGGGAGAAACCCGTAATAAATATATTTCACTCCTGGAATCCCTTGAAAAGGGAGAAGTTCCGGAAGAACTCATGGGCTATGTGGAAAGACTCCTGGAAATAGGTTTTGAAACAGGTAGAATCGGGAAGGTTTACGATCGTGAAGATGAGCAAGTTTTTCTACGAATTTATCACAAAACTTTAAGAGGCTCCAGGATCCTGAGTTTGATCAAAGAAACCAATCGGTCGCTGACCACCCTAAAGGATCAATTAATCCGAAATATTTCTTTCTCCCTTAAAAATCCAGGAGCCTATCGCCTGACCATCGATACCCACCTTTGTCATATCATCTTGGGTATCGATGCAGATGGGGCCAGGATAGAAAATATTGAGGTAGGTATTTAAGGATGGGCCGTAGACTATGACCGTACATGGGAGGTAGCCGGTTTTACTTCCCATGGTCTAGGGCCTACTCCTTATGGATTGCGGTGTCTTATTATCCCATTTGCCTCGAATTAAAAGGCCGAAAATGCCTGGTTATAGGCGGAGGAGAGATAGCCGAGCAGAAAGTCAATTCTTTGTTAGCCTGTGAAGCCTCGGTAATGGTCATCAGTCCCGAAGTGACCGCAGGATTGAAAGATTTAATTGATCAGAAAAAGGTCACGTATCTACCCAAAAAATATGACGAGAAAGATCTGGACCAGGCGTTCCTCGTCATAGCCGCTACAAACCGACCTGAGGTTAATGCCCGGGTTTATCGGGATGCTTCGAGAAGAAACATCCTGGTTAATGTAGTGGATTGTCCCAGATATTGTAACTTTATTGTTCCGGCTTTGGTTAAGCGAGGTGATCTGTTGTTGAGTATTTCTACCAGTGGCAAGAGTCCGGCGTTGGCTAAAAAAATTCGAGAAAAACTGGAAAGGGAATTTGGGGAGGAGTACGAACCCTTTCTGAAAATCCTGGGAGAATTAAGGGAAAACATACACCGGCAGGTTAAAGACCCCTTTCTGAGAAGAACGCTTGTTCATCAAATTTTAGATTGGGATATTTTAGATCTTCTCAAAAAAGGGGAACTGAAATCTGTTCAGGAGAAAAAGTTAACTATCCTGGAGAAGCTGGGATTACAGAATTAAGAAACCTCTCTATTCAAGGGTTTTCCCAGGTAAGTAAAGGCATGGGTTTTAATTAAGCAGTAAACGGGCATACCTTCTTTTAGATTAAGATCATGGAAGGCTTTAATGGTTAATTCTGCCAGTACCACGACGCCGATATCTACCTCCACCAATATCCGGTTGCCCACATCCGTCATTCCGAGAATCTCTCCTTCAAGCTGATTTTGAATGGAAGTGCCTGTCACAGGCTGAATAGCCAGGGCAATATCTTCTGGTCGAACCGATACAAAGGTTCTTTCTCCCTCTGGAATAGAGGAGAAGGGTAGATTCAAGGTTTGATGGTGGAGCTTTGCCAAGGTGAGTCCCAACTCCCGCTCGTGTCCTACCACCTCTACGGGTATGACATTCTCCAGCCCGGATAATTTAGCCAGTTCCAGGATTTTTTCATCTTTCATAACTTTCAGAAAAGAACCCTGACCAAGAATTCGTCCATTCTTAATTACGACCATTTGATCGGTTAACTGGAGAATTTCGCCGATGGCATGGCTCACATAAATCATGGGGATATGGGTTTCAATGGCAATTCTTTTCAAAAAAGGCAGAATCTGCCTCTTAAGGCCTTCATCTAGAGAAGCCAGAGGTTCGTCCAATAACAGGAGCCTGGGAGACGTTAAAAGGGCTCGGCCTAGAGCAACCCTTTGCTTCTCGCCCCCAGAGAGGTTTCGGGGATAGCGAGAAAGTAGGGATTGAATTTCCAGCAAATTTACGATTTGATCAAGTTTAAAACGTCTTTGGTTTCGAGGAACAAGACAATAACCATAGAGGAGATTGTTTTTTACAGAAAGATGGGGAAAAAGTTGACCATCCTGAAATACATATCCGATTCTTCGTTTATGGGGCGGCAGGTTAATTTTCTTTTCTGTATCATAGAGCAGGATCTCTCCCAGTTTGATTTTACCCGCTTGAGGAGTGATAAGACCTGCAATGACATGGAGGAGCGTACTCTTGCCGGAACCCGAGGGTCCAAAAACGCCCGTGATGGGTTCATGGAGTCTCAAGCTTGCCTCCAAACTGAAACTACCGCGGCTTAATTGGATGTCTAAATCTAACAAGTTATCCTGTCTTCTACCTTCCCAGTAATTTTTCAACCCTTTTGGCCAGTATTTCACTGGTCATCAAAGCCATGAAGGCCAGAGTCAGGGACAAGATCACCAGACGAAGGGCAGGCTTATCCCCCTGGGGGGTTTGGGTATAGGTATAGATGGCTAAAGGTAGCGTCTGCGTTTCTCCTACAATGTTGGATACAAAGGTAATGGTAGCCCCAAATTCTCCCAAACTTCGAGCAAAAGAGAGAATCAGACCGACCAGGATTCCTGGAAACGCAAGGGGTAGGGTGACGGTAAAAAAAACCCATAAAGGTCCGGCTCCGAGGGTACGGGCAGCTTCTTCTAGCTTTGGTTCCACCAGTTCCATAGAGAGGCGGACCGAGCGAACCATAAGAGGAAATCCCATAACCGCGGAAGCTAATACGGCTCCCTTCCAGGTAAAAGCAATGGAAATACCCAGCATTTCTCGAAGCCATTTACCTAAAAACCCTTGATTGCCGAAGGTTAAAAGCAAAAGATATCCCACTACAACGGGAGGGAGAACCAAGGATAAATGAAAAAATCCGTCCAGCAGGGATTTTCCGAAAAAATTCTTTTTAGCCAAAAGCCAACCGCAGATCACGCCCGGAATGGAAGTGATCCCTGCACACCAGAACCCTACTTTAATAGAAAGCCAAATCGCAGAGACTTCTTCAGGTGTGAGTGGAAACAAGGAGAAATTCATATCCGTCAATGTCTACAAAAATTCACCCTAACAACCTGAAAAGGCTTCTCACCTCTGGTAGGGGAAGGATCCTTAATCTTTATTTTGTTTTTATGGTTACTTCTCATCTGCCTGCCTGCGAGGGTCTAATGTTTTAAGACGATAAAACCGTATTTGGTAAAAATATTTCCGGCCTGTTCGGAGGAAAGAAAATCTAAAAACGCTTTAGCCGAGCTTCCGGCACCCTGTATCAATGCGGCAGGATAGGTAATCGGTTTATGGCTCTCCTCGGGAAAAGTTCCCAGGACTTCGACTTTATCAGACTGTTTAGCATCGGTTGCATACACAATCCCTGCATCAGCTTCTCCGCGCTCTACAAAGGCTAAAGCTGCACGAACATTTTCCCCCCTTACGATCCTTGGAGTAAGGGCGTCCCACCATCCCATATAAATCAGCGCTTCTTTTCCATACTTCCCGGCCGGTACATGATCCGGATCTCCCATGGCCAATTTACCGTGAAAAGCTTCAGCGAAGTTAAAACCCTTTTCCATTTTAAGGGCAAAGGCTTTACCCTTAGGAGCAATCACTACAAGGGAATTACTCAACAAATTCCGGCGGCTCTTCGGTTCGATTTTGTTTTTTCCCTCTAAATAATCCATCCACTCAAGATCGGCGGATATGAAAATGTCTGCGGGAGCTCCGGCTTCAATCTGTTTGGCTAAGACAGATGACGAGGCAAAGGAAGTCTGAATTTTTACTCCCATCCTCTGTTCATAGAGGGTTGCAAGCTCTTTAAGGGCATTGGTGAGGCTGGCGGCCACGTAAACGGTTATTTTGTCTTGAGCCAGGCTGACGGTTCCAAAAACATTACTCAAGATGATGAGACTAATTAGAAAACCCAGGAAGACATTTAGTTTTTTCATATCTGCTCCTTTCTTTATCCTTCGTCTAACTCTTTACTTCAGAGAGAAGCACCGGGTGGAATAGAAATTGCCGGGATCCTTCATTCTTGAATTGTTGAATAGTTTTTTGTTCTTGAGAAGTCAACCAGCCGATCAAAGTCATGGCCATTACGTAATTGACCTGAGGGTGTTTGACAGGGTCAATGGCCATGATACTGTAGAGATTGTAAAGGATGGGATCTCCTTCAAAGAGGAGGTCCAGATCAGACAATTCTTTCAAAGCCAGGAATTTGTTTCGCTCTGCAAGGAGGTAAGCCCTTCGCTCCTGAGCAAGCTCAAGGATCTCCGAGAGCTGTTTTCCTGTTTTTATATACCAGTCCCCTTGAGGGTTTATGTGGGCTAAGGCCCAGATTTCTTTCTCCTTGAGGTAAGTACCGGAGTTATCTCCCCGGGAGAGGAAGGGGACCTGTTTGTCGGCTATACGTTTGAAGGCTTCTACAGCAGTTCGGGCCTGCCGGACTTGAGCCGGATCCTGGGTCGGTCCTACTAAAACAAACTGTCTATACAGGATATCCCGTCGATTGACTCCATAGTCCAGAGGAACGGAGTGTTCCTCTAATTTCCGGGTATGAACCAAAATGGCGTCTACCTGTCCTAAGGAAGCTAACTCTAAGGCTTTTCTTGTGCCGACGGGAAATACATCCACTTTGATATTAAATCGTTTCTCAAAGGGGGGAAGCAAAGCCGTTAATAATCCGGAACTGACAGAACAACTGGTGGTGGCCAGTCGTAAACATTTGAAGGTTTTATCAAACTCGTCCCGAATGAAATTCTCTACGTTTCTTTGGAAGGTCAAATACCTAGAAAGCCACTCCTTCCCTTGCTGGGTAAGAAAACAATGGGTCCCTCCCCTCCCACCTACCCGCATGTGTACAAATTTAATTCCCGAGGCTGCTTCCATCTCACGTAAGAGCCCCCAGGCATTTCGATAGGATAGTCCACAGGTATCTACCGCCCTTCTTAAGGAACCGGATTCATCAATGGCCTTTAGGAGCCTGGCCATTTTGTTATTTAAAATGACTTTACCCTGTACTTCAATCCAGACCTCGGATCTGGCATCCATAACCGGTGTTACTTCCCTTCAGGCAATATCTTATTCAGTCTGTGGCAATCATGACATGGGTTGCTTTAATAACCACATAGATTTCTTTGCCTTCGGTTAAACCTAACTTTTCGGCTGAGGTTTTGGTGATTACCGAAACGATTTCGGTTCCACCGGGTAACTCAACAATAACCTCTGAATTTACCAAGCCGTGGGTGATACTTTTTACTTTGCCTTTTAAGACATTCCGGGCACTGATTTGCATCGTTGGGGACTCCTATAGGGAAAATTTAATATGTTTTATAAAGCATATTGACTGCCGGGCTAAATACCGGAAAACTTCCTGGTGTTAATCCCAGCCTTAGATTAAAACCCATTACCGGATGGTAACTAGATAATAATTAATACCTTTAAGAAAGAATTGACAAATTTTTTTAGAAAATTTTTTATTATGAATAGAAAAACATAATGAAAAAGTCAGCCACCCGGACCTGGAAAGTAAAGGAAAGTCCCATAAAGACGGAAGGATAGGCTAGAATAACCGGCGGATGACCAAAGAACTTCTGTTCCCTGGACCGTTAAAAATCGACAGGAAAACTCCGCTCCGGTATGCACGCTCTTATTCAATCAGACCGGAGGGAAGTTTTTACAAAGATCTTTTTTTCACTGGGTGGTCTTTCTGTTGGCTGCCTCAAGCCTTTGAAGTTCCCCATCGCTCATGGATATGGGCTTCCCAGCGGCCAAAAAGGGCCTTATCGGTTATTAACCCAATGGCAATGATAATGAGCATAACCCCTATCACCCGGGGCATATCCAGTAGTTCACGTCCCATGTGGAGGATATGACCCAGGCCAGAAACTCCGATGGTGAAGAGAATCATTTCTCCGGCCATCAAAGACCTCCAGGCAAAAGACCATCCCATTTTCATACCCGTTACAATGGCCGGAAGAGAGGCCGGAATGCTGACCTTTAAATAGGTGTGTAATCCTCGGGATCCCATGGTTCTTGCGGCCCGTACATAAATAGGGGAAACACTTTGAACTCCCGCTTGAGTGGAAATAATAATTGAACCCAGGGCTCCCATAACCACAATGAACAGAATCGCCGTTTCATTTTGTCCGATCCACAAAATGGCCAGAGGAGTCCAGCAAATACTGGGCAGATTTTGTAATCCCAGGGTTAAAGCTCCCAGGGTATCTTGGAGAAGAGGAGATTGTGCCAGCAGTAGGCCCAGGGGAATTCCTATTGCCACAGAGATTGAGTAACCCAGTAGCAATCGACGTAGAGTAATATAAATTCCCTCCAGGAGGGAATGGTCCTTAAACCCTTCGACGATATATCGTCCCACCTCTATAGGAGAAGGAAAAAGAACCGGAGAATAAATGTGCATTCTGTAGACCCATTCCCAGACCAGAAGGAGCAGAATAAAGAAGCCGGTCATTTTTAAGGTTCTTGGCATGGTTACACCTCCGCTTTGCTAAGCATATGGGTTCTTAAAGCCTGTGTAACTTCCGTGGCATAGCGGGCCAGTTCTACGTCGTTGATATCTCGGGGTCGTTTCAAATGGATTTGAAACTCCTCGCAGATCCGGCCCGGTCGAGGGGAAAAAATAACCACCCGATCCCCTAAACAACAAGCCTCCCGAACGTTGTGGGTTACAAAGACAATAGTTTTTCGTCGTTTCTCCCAAATTTCCTGGAGATCTGTGTAAAGCTGTTCCCGGGTCATGGCATCCAAGGCGGTAAAGGGTTCATCCATGAGTAAAATCCTGGGATTAGGAGCCAGGGCTCGTGCCAGAGCGACCCGTTGCTTCATCCCACCCGAGAGTTCATGGATGTGGGCTTGCTTAAACTGTTCTAGATGAACCAGTTGGAGATAAAATTCGGCTACCTCGCGACACTCCGCCTGGGTCAAACCGGGTTTCAACTTTAATCCGAATAAAACATTTCCCAGTACATTTAACCAGGGAAAAAGAGCCGGCTCCTGGAACATCATCCCCCGATCCCTCCCTGGACCTGTCACAGGTTTTCCATCGACCAGAATGGTTCCGGAATCGGGTTTCTCCAGTCCGGCAATGATATTGAGTAGGGTCGATTTCCCACACCCTGAAGGACCTACCAGACAGACAAATTCTCCTTCTTTCAAACTTAAAGAAACCTCCTCTAAAGCCTGGGTACGACCCGCCTTAGTCTGGAAAGATTTTGTTATCCCATCGATCATGAGCTTTGGAGGAGTTTCCTCCCTTAAAAGCTGATTTTTTACCAGGCTACTCAAATTCTTACCTCCTTCTTGTGCTAAATTAGGGAATCTCCGGCAGCCCTTTTTCTCTCAAAACTTCATTTAAAATAGAGAGATCATAAATCCGAGATAAATCCGGTTTTTCTTTGCCCAGGAAACCAATTTTAAAAGCATCCTCGGCAGCTTTAAAAAGTGAATCCCTAATGGGATTATAGGTTAGTTCCAGACGTGCGAAGGATCCTTCCAATATCTGGGGCGAAAGAGATTTTCCGGTTTCAACGGCGATTTCCTCATTAAGGATTTTCTTGGCTTCGTCCGGATTCTGGTTGATCCATTGGGTCAATTCTATATGGGCCGCAATCCATTTTTTAAGAATGTCTCGATGATCTTTAAGAAACTGAACACTGGTCACAAGATGGGTGGTTACGTACTTTCCGTCCTTCCAGAGATCCTTTTCTTCAAGGTAAATGACCCCTTTTCCTTCCACCAAAAGACGGGTCACCCAGGGTTCTACGGTCCAAACCCCATCTACTTCTCCTTTGAGAAACAAAGCCAGCTGGTCTGGATTTTGAGTGGGTATAACATATACATCCCCTCCCGAGGGGGTCACTTTATAACCTTTAGAGAGAAGATAGGCCCTTGCTGCTACATCTTGTGTATTCCCAAGCTGAGGGGTTGCAATTTTTTTGCCTTTAAGATCGGCATCGGTCTTAATCCTTCCATCGGGTTGTACCACAAAAGCTGCTCCCCCACTGGCTGCACCGGCAATAATCCGAATGTCCTCCCCTTTGGATTTTATATAGGCATTAATAGCCGGATTGGGACCTACATAGGTAAAATCCACAGTCCGGGCAAAAATGGCTTCCATAGCCGAAGGACCGGCATTGTAAGTGAACCACTCGAGGGAGTACTCCGGACCTAATCTCTGTTCAAACCACCCTTCCCCTTTTCGGGATAATCCATGGCCGATAACTGCCTGGGCATGGGTAATATTGGGAAAATGTCCCACCCGAATTTTTACTTTTTCACCTGACTCCGCAGGGGATAGGTAAAGGGTTAGAAGTATCAACCCGACGATGAGAACAATTCCTCCTAAACTCTCTGCTACCATCCTGACTGTTTTAGAATTCATGGTTTCTGTCCCTCCCCCTTAAAATCCTGGGCACAAGAATTTTTCTTACCTCAGGCTCGGTTCCAAAAAAAAAGCCTTTTGGAGAAAAGAATACTTCTCCCAAAAGGCTCCCATAGCCGGGTATCACAAAGCAACCGTGGGTTTGTGATACTCTGGTAATTTTTTATTCCTGTTATTATAAAATAGTCATTCCAGAATCTTTGTCAATTCTTCATCCAGAGTTACCTCTCGCATATAAACTCCTTCTTCTCTTATCCTGGGCTTTTTCCTGTTATTAAAAATTTTGCCCCTGTAAGGTCCATGGCCATCGCCTTGAAGACGAAAAATGGGGAGAGAACGCTATCATGGGAAATTCTCTATTTTTATTGGGGTCTTGAGGAATTTCGTTTTTTGGATTTCTACCTTTTAAGCCAATAGATCTTGAGCCATGAGGATGGCCTTAGCTATTTCGACCAGTTTCTTACGATGGTTACGGCTCTGCTCTTGCAGCCGCTTCATAGCCTCAGCTTCGGATATACCCAACTTTTCCATCAAAATTCCTTTGGCGCGTTCGATGAGTTTTCTGGCTTCAAGGGCTTCCTTCAAGTTACTGACCTCGGTACGGAGTGCCTGAAGTTCTCTGAATCGAGCCATGGCTACGCGAATAGCTGGTTTTAGAGCTTCCTCCTGGATAGGTTTAACCAAGTACGCTAAAGCCCCGGCTTTTTCTGCCCGTTGGATCAAAACCTCATCGGTATAGGCCGTAAGCATGATAATGGCAAGGGGATATTCTGCCAGAATTCTGGTAGCAGCTTCTATTCCATCCAGTTCCGGCATCTTAATATCCAACAGAAGGAGATCCGGTTTCAGTTCTCGAGCCAGTCGAAGGGCTTCCACTCCCGTTGAAGCCTCTCCGATTACCCGATGCCCCAGGGATTCCAGGGCTTCTCGGAGATCCATAGCAATCACCGTATCATCTTCTGCAATCAAAACCCGTAATGGTTCAGGCATATTTTCCTTTCTGGCCATAGAAAATAAACTTAAGGTTCGAATACGATTTGCGCCGTGGTTCCTTGGGAAAGGTTTTTACTTAAATGAAAAGTCCCTTTTAGATCCCGGCTCACAAATCGTTGGACCAATTGTAGTCCCAGGTTATAGAAATCCTGGGAGGCGGGACTTTCTTCGGGAAGACCCTGTCCATCATCCTGGATTCGTAAAATAACCCGGCTACCTTCTGGGATCAAGTGTATTTGAATCAAACCCTTATCCCGATTTTTAAATCCATGCTTAATCGCATTAACCACCAACTCATGGGTGATAAAAGCCAGGGGGAGAGCGGTCGTCGAATTCATCAAGATGTCTTGACCTGTTACGGAGATTTCGATCGTTTGATTGGATTGGACCAGGGTCTTAAGGCAGGCTTCTCCAATTCGACCAAGCAAATCCAGGGCATGGATGGAATCCTTTTCCCTACAGGAGAGGAACTCATGGGTTAAGGCAATATTTTGAATACGTTCCAAGGTGGATCGGATAAGGGCTTCGGGATCCTGGATGTTTTTACGTCGTAGCTGAAGTTGTAATAAACTGCTAATCATCTGAAGATTGTTTTTGATCCGATGGTGCATTTCCCGGGTTTGTTCTATCAAGCTGTCTTCAACCTGTTTTCGTTGAAGGATCATTTGTTCAAAAGAACGGGCCAGTTCTCCGATTTCATCCCTTCGAGAAGTTTCAGGTACTCTCCCCTGCCATTTCCCCCGAGCTATCTCCCGAGAAGCCTCTGTTAAGCGGAGGATAGGTCGAACCAGACTTCGAAAACCAAAGAAAATTAATCCTATGAGGATCAAATGGATCCCCACTATCAGCATCAAGAGTACTTTCTGTTCATTCCTCACCATGGCTTCTCGCTCGTGATAGGGAAGAATTCCTGCCAGAATCCAGGAACCTGGCTGAGAATAACGCATTGCCTGTTTAAACGCCACATCGAATTTTTCCTGATCGATAAGGAAGGTTTGAAAAGTATCAAAGGTAAGGGAATCCGGTAGACTGGCAAGGCCTTTATAAGAACCTAGCACCTTGGAACCCCGGAAGTAGATGCCAATTCCTAATCCAATGATACGACTATAGCTTTCTATAACCTGGGGGGTAATCCGACTTCCTATCAAACAGGTTCCTATGATCTGATTACCAATTTTAATCGGGACAGCTACGGCCAATACAAAATCAGACGGTGAGATCAGGATCCGACGAGCTGCCTCTCCTTTTAAGGCTTGTTCTATAAATTCCATCAGGTCGGTATCCTTGAAAGGTTCCGATAATCCGAAAATCGAGTCTCCAGGTACCTGGGTAACCAGATGACCCTCGTTATCTGTTATGAGCATAAGATTAATTGCTACCCGCTTTTTCAGTTCGGTTTCCAGATTCCTTTGAAGTTGTAGGTAATTTTTTTGTTGTAAAGGTTGAAGGAGTTTTTCCTCATCCTGGCTGAGAAATAAGGCCCGCTCCAGATTTTCCTGGAGGATTCTTTCAAACATAGCTTCCAGTCGTATAAATCCTTTTTCAAACTTTTCTTGGGTTCTTTCTGTCGCCGTTTGCCAGATGAAGGTCGAAGTGAATATAAAAAGCGTTATGAGACTTACAATGAGAAAGATAGCCAGGATGAAACTCCACTTTATGGCCAGTTTTCTTGTAATCATGGAGAAAAAATTCGAAATCATCAACCGGAGACAGGGACCTACCCTTGTTATAGGAGAAAATCTTCTTTTACTTTAGGAGAAAATCTTCTTTTACTTTAATAACTTATTCTTCTGCTTAGAGGAGGTCAAGGTAGGGTTTCTTAATAGGGTCTGTATCGATTTCATGTGAAAATAGCCGTGAAGACTCTGGTACCTGAGGCAGTTTAATCAATCTGAGCTATTTTCATGCATTGTGGTGACCCAACGGGCCAGGACCGTTTAGTAGATGGAAGAAGAATCACCTGCCGGGTCCGCCTGGAGGGGGGACTTCAATAGGAACAATCCCGCATCAGTCCCCCCTTGAGGGTATATGTGCCAGCCACGGTTCGCCCTTAACGGGGCTTTTCAGCTTAACCCGGCGCGTATGGATGGGGGATGTTTAGACAGAAAAAATGACACCGGTTAAAGGGTTACCGTTACTTCTTCCTACCCTATCCGTTGTGCGGTGAAGAGGTATAAAAAGAGCAAAGGTAGATTTTATAGGTCTTAGGCTTGAGGTAAACAGGTGAGAAGGAGTAAATTTTAAGTGACCGTAGAGTGACCGTAGATGGAGAAATATCCCCATCGGTTACCCATCATTTCATTGACTTATTTAACCGAGTTAATCCAGGCTAAGGTACTTGACCCTTCAAAGGTACCCGGTACCGTGATAACTCTTCTAAAAGGAGGCATCGGTATGTATTTCTTCCCCCTTACCATTCCCTTTATCCTGTTGTTCTTTCTGGTTTTGGCCGTTCTTGTAGTTATGATCGAAATAGGAATCATCAGCTATGCCTATGAGAAGGCCGGCGTTAATTCCAGGTATATTCTGATTTTACTGTTTTTATCCTTGATAGGGAGTTACATCAACATCCCCATCATGGAAATTCCCGGGGAACGATTTATCGAAAACAAGGTGGTTAATTTCTTCGGTATGCGATATGTTATTCCTACCCTTGTAAGCACGGGAAGGACGGTTATTGCCATCAATGTAGGAGGAGCTGTGGTTCCCATTCTGATTTCACTCTACCTTTTAATTAAAAATCTGCATCTGTTGCTCCAGAGCGGTATCGCCGTTTTAATTATGACGATGGTAGTCCATTGGATAGCCCGGCCGGTACCGGGTGTAGGGATAGCCGTACCCATGTTTCTTCCCCCTCTTTTAGCTGCATTCCTGGCCTATCTCCTTGCCCCGCAAAATGCACCGCCGATAGCCTATATTGCTGGAAGTCTGGGTAGTTTGATTGGTGCCGATTTGCTTAATCTACATGTTATTCCCCGTTTAGGGGCCCCCATCGCTTCCATTGGGGGTGCAGGCCGATTCGATGGGATATTCCTCACGGGGATCATTGCCGTTCTATTGGCATGAAGGAAAAAATCTATAAGCACTCCAAAAGAGGAGGGAAAGAGGAAGATTATTAGGGAATAAAGGAGAAGTATGGTCTCTATGAAACCCAAAATTCAGATTGTAACCGATGCCGAGGCCTTATATCGTGCAGCAGCTACAGAGTTTATGCGCCGGGCCAGAGAAGCGGTAGAAGCAAAAGGTTCCTTTACGGTGGTACTGTCCGGTGGTTCAACGCCCAAGGGATTTTACTCATTGTTGGTCGATGATGCAACCTTTCGAAACCAGATACCTTGGGACCGGATTTACTTCTTCTGGGGGGATGAACGTCCCGTTCCACCTGATCATATAGAGAGTAACTATCGCATGGCCAACGAGGTAATGTTATCCAAAGTACCCGTTCCACCAACCCATATCCATCGGATCAGAGGTGAGAATCCGGATGCCGGGAAAGCAGCCGAGGAATATGAGCAGGTATTACGAGATTTCTTTCAATTGTCGGCCGAACAACTTCCACGTTTCGATCTGGTGTTCCTGGGTCTTGGGTCCGATGCCCATACCGCTTCACTTTTTCCCTGTACAAGAGCATTACAGGAACAAAAACGACTGGTCGTCTCCAACTGGGTCGGAAAGTTGTATACCAATCGGGTAACCTTGACGGTACCCGTCTTGAACCGTGCAGCCTGTGTGATCTTCCTGGTGAGTGGAGATGAAAAAGCCCTGCCTTTGAAGGCAGTCCTTGAAGGAAGATATGAACCCCAACAACTCCCTGCCCAGTTGATTCGTCCAGACCCCGGAGAGTTACTCTGGCTGGTCGATCACGCCGCCGCACGTTTACTTCAAGGAGATGAATCCTGCAGCTAAAAATTTCATCGGCTTGACCAAAATAAATTTTAGTTTTCCCTTTCAATTCCTACGACGGATTTTTCCGGAATGTTACGGATAAAAACTTCTACTTTTTTCTTCCAGTTTTCCTGATTCGGACTGAGGGTTCGGATTCTTACCATGAGATAAGGAGAAGCATCCTGGGGTACAGGGATTGAGGGAGAGGCAGAGGATTGAATCTCGGTCAAAGGTTCTGTTGAACCGTCTTGGTTATTAAATCGGAACCATTGATACTCGTATGAATTAGCCGTAGAAATTCTGGCTTCTACTCCTAGATTTTTGAAATTCAGGAAAGGAGTAGCTTCCTCAGGCTGTTCCGGAGTAGTTTGGGGAGTTGTTTCTGGGATGACTAACCGAAAATCATCTAAGGGGTTAATCTGGTTTAGATAATAATGAAGGATCTTATCTCGTCTTTGAAGGAGAGTTTTTACGAGAAAATTCTCGGCTTCCGGGTTAGAAATTTGACCGGTTTTTACAATGGCCCGGACCATCTCATCGGTAAAACGCATTACCGTCCGGGTAGCCCAGAAGGCATCTTCATTCTGCATCCGAATGCCGGCAGGATTGGGATAATCTGGTTTCCAGTGTTCGGGTCGGAAATAAGAAGCTTCAAACCGTCCGATTTCCGGATATTCTTGATATTGGATGTGTCTCCAAGGGGGGTCCCAGAGGCCTAAAGTAAGGGCCGATTTCAGAGTGGGCTTCCCTTCAAAGTAGTAGGCATTCCCTTCCCGGGGACCATGGGGAGCAATGGCCGCACTCCCCAGGGTGGTTCCAAAATCGATGAGGTAATGCTTAACGTAGCTACGACCTGCTTCCGTTACATACATATCTAAAGTATTGGTCGCATCGGAATCATTATCGTTCAACCAGGAGAAAAAAACTTGCAATCCTCGTAACTCACGACGGTTCTCATGGGGAAATATATCGTTGGGGTCGTCACTTCGGGTTCCATAATATTTAAAAGGACCCAGGGGTTCTCCTGGAAGCTTGAGACTGGCAAGAGCCTGAATGGTTCCATCGGAACGCTTCGGCACTTTACACAGGATCGCATCGATATCGGCTTTGGTCATCGGTCGTTTTTTACCATCCCTACCGGGAACTTTAGCTTCCGGTCCAATTTTAAGTTGCTCCGGTCGGAAGAAGGCGAGATAGTTCTCCGGAACATTATATCCAAAGGCGTAGAAAAACTTCGTGCTTATGACCTCGGCTGAGGTTGCCATTTGGGGGTATTTCTTGGGATCTAACTTGATAAAATAAGTATCTCCTCGGCTATCCTTCATGACGAATCCCGGGGTAACGCCCTGAGTTTTGGCTGAGATGATGGTCCAGGGGCCGGACATATCCGGTCCATCGCTTCGATTGGGGCCCCGAGCGAGTTGTTCTAAAGTCATGGGGTGGAGTCCAATTCGGTTGGTAAACCAACTGGAATCGGGAACTTCTCCCAGGGTGTTGATGTTCTGAGCCCGCCGAATCGTTGGATCTCCAGGCTTACTAAAGGTGTTCTCTGCAAAATCATATATCTTACTCAACTCAATAGGTTTTGGCTTGGGAATGGAAATCTGGTCTCGATCTACCCATACAGGATCATAGGGAAAGAATTTGGGTTTTTGATCCGCGACCGGTTCTACGTTCCTTGTCTCAGGTCGGGTTGAAGGATCGTTGGATTGTTGTTGGTTGTCCCAGGCAATTGCTCCCGAAAGGTTGATTACGGATAACAAGAGTCCAAGCCAGAGTATTTTGGAAAGTTGCTTTAGTAAATCTTTCATATTTTTACCTAGTATCGGTTGTACATGAGATCTTGCAAATGACAACCGGCCTTAAGCAGGATTTAAAACGTGGATCCAAAGGCAAAATAAAGTTGAGTACCTTCGACGCTGTGACCTATATCAAACCGGAAGATGACCGAACTCGGTGCTTTAAATCGGACTCCAAAGCCGTAACTATCTTCTAAATCGGTAAGATTAAAATCAGACCGGTCGGCAAAAACCTTACCTGTATCATAAAAAAGGGCAAATTCCAGATAATCTAAGGCTTCCCATCGATATTCGGCGGCGAGGTATAGCAAGTTTGTATCCTGAAAACGAAAGGAACGAAAGCCTTGCAGCGTATTACTTCCTCCTAAAGTTTCCTGGAGGTAAAAAGGAACCCGATTTCCTTCATCGGTGTCATCCAGGGAAGTAAAGAATCGAACAGCAAGAACCCGGGCAGGTGACCCTAAAGGTAAGTAATGTCGAGCATCAAAGGCGAAACGATTGAAGCTGAATTGATCCTCATCAAGATCCTGATATCGGGTAAACATAAACCCTAAGACTCCACCCCGGTGAGGATTTCCCGGTACATCCCGATAGTTAAAGATTAGAGAGCTACTCAGGCGAAAAAAGTCCGGTTGTTTGGCCAATCCCGGGGCTGAAATATCATTGAATACGTCTTGTGTGGCTGGAATGCTCTCATCGGTACCCCGATCGATATTTACCTGTATAAACCCCACCCGGAGGCCGGTACGAAGCCAACGGTTAAACTGATACCCTACGACGGCATCATAGGTAGCTCCTTCCAGTTTATAATCAGTTCGATTGTCTTCCAGGGAGTTCGGACCAATACCAAAAAAATCTTGCTGAGGAAAATTGCGATAATCCAGATCCGCGTAAAGGAAAAAATCCCGATCCTCCTGTCGAATATCACCAAATTGGAAGATATCCCCGATAAAATGAGGGAATTCTAAAAAGAGGGTCGGTTTTTGGGTAACCCTTCCGATTTGCAACTCGTATTCCTGATAGCCCAAGATTGAATAGCCACCAGAAACTTGAAGGTCAATGATCGAGCCGCCGATATTGGGCTTCCAGTAAAGTCCTCCAAAAGCGATGCTGGAACCCGATGTAATGGTTCCTACTTGAGGGGTAAATCCTTTATAATTGGGAAGTATGCCTTCAAGAAAATAGCCTTCTAACCAGACAAGCCCTCGTTCCACGCCACTCTGGTTGGGAGGCTGGATGTTTTGAAGCTTTTGAAGACGTTGTCGCTCCGCTTCGGTTTGCAGCTCGGAACTTTCTTCGGAGGCGCTGAAAACTTCGTTTTGGACAAAAAATAGATTTACAAAAAAGAGGAGGAAAACAATCCTTTTTGTTATTGGGTTCATATTTCATTTTCTGTTGTTTCGGGTTCCTCTGACTACACAGTAACCCATCTCTTAAAAGGGAGAGGTTTTACACGACCGTTTACTTTTTCATTATTTAAAGAATAAAGACAAAGAAGTTTTTTGTCTATGGGGGTTTTGTTTTTGAATAGGGATATTTTACATAAAAACTAATCCAATTGTATGGATTTTAATCACCTTTTCCGGGATTTGCCTAAAATCTACTCGTATTTGAAGACTGCTTAGAAGGAGCATCTTCATTCTAAGTATCTGTTTTTAAAGAGAATATCCCTTAAAACCTTTCCTTTGGTCTGGATGGTACCACCTTTGCGTATTCTGGAGGTAACGATCTTGGATATCTTTAAACCCCTTGTCCTTATCAGGTAGGGAGGTACATCATGGAACCAACAAATGGGTTAAGTAAGGCCCTGGTTATAAATTCCGATCCCGACGATCGAAAATTTTTAGAAGAAATGCTGAATGAGCATGGCTATCAGGTTAAAGGAGTGGCGCGGGCGTATGAAGCCGCACAACTTTTCAGGGAGGAGGCTTTCTCTTTAATTATCAGCGAGCTTGGATTTCCGGAGTTTGAGGGAATGAAAATTTTAGATCTTGTTCGACGTTTTGAATCTCAAGCCAAAGTAGTACTCATCACCCCACAGGTAGGGGCAGAGGTATTTATTAAAGCCCAGGTTTGTGGAGTCTTTGATTGCCTGGATAAACCCTTAGAAAGATCTATGTTGGAGCAAGTCCTTGCAGCCATCCGATGTACGGGCGGACGGCCGTCCGCCCCTACGTTTTGGGTTTACAGGTAGAGGGATAGGTTTTCGGAAAAGGAAACAACATGAAGGTTTTAGTTGTAGGAGCAGATCATCTGGGATCGCTTACAAGGAATCTCCAGGACTTAGGGATTAAGCAGATCCTTCATTGGAAGGGACGGAGCCATGAGGAGGTTCGAAAAAAAATTCCAGATGGAATTGAAGTCATTATTCTTCTTTGTGATTTTGTTAATCACACCCTGGTCTATCGCCTTAAATCAGAAGCCAGAAGACGAGGGATTCCGGTGATCCACGCCAGAAAATCGCAAGTTTATTTTAAAACCCTCAATACCCTCTTAACGACTTCACCCCTGGGATAAAGTAAGTAAACGGTTCTGGCTGACTATCCCAAACCCCTTATTCCGAACAGGTTTATAAAAAATAACACTGCCTTAAAGGCCTGGTTCTGGGTTGAGGCCGACACCTTTCGGGTCACCGCCAAAAACTTCAAGAATTCCCTGACAAGGGTAGGTCCAACGCCTCGTTTGTCGGTAGAAAAGAGCCATTGCAGATCCTTGCCTCGAGTAAAAATTTGAAAGTGTCGTACCCATCGGGTATAGGTTTCTAAGGTTTTCGGGGAATAATGCCCAACCTAGATTTCGTTGACTAACCAAGTGTACCCGTTTTCCAGGAAACTCCCGTTGCGGGGTCCTGGGCTTGCAGGGTCTGGGGCTTATGGAAGGGTGGAAGGGATGTTTTTGCGATGTGGGAGGAAGAGAAAGCCTTAGGAGCGGGGTCCTGAACTGGTCGAAGGGATGATTCCTCGGTAGGGGCACACGGCCGTGTGCCCCCACTCGTAATCCAGCAAGATGGCATGGGACGCCGGCTGTTATTGCGCCTGGGTTTGCTTCTTTTCCTGTAATTTGTGGAGAAAGTGAGGAAGACTCTCTCTACGTGTGGGGGAAATGGTACTTCTGGCAAAAATCCAGATCCTGGCGCAGCCATTTTGTATAAGCAGTCTGGGCATGTTTCGGAATTGCCATGTTCCGTAAGCCCGTTTCAAATTGTGTCCGTAAGGCTGGAGACCCCCACTCCATCCCTCCCCGTGGACGGGGAGGAATATTGAGCCTAGGGTGTTTTCCTGAAGTAGAATAGATTTCCAGATAGTTTTCTCCTGACAGGATATCCAGAGAGAAGAAGCTAAAATAGCAGGTACCTGTATCAATTTAGTAGGTGGAAAAAGAAACACCCCCCCTTAACCCCCCTCCAGGGGGAACTGACGTGGGATTGCCGCTGCTGAATCCCCCTGGAGGGGGGTTAAGGGGGGGGTGTTCAGGCAGAAAAGTGACACCTACTAAGCTGTTACAGTTACAAATAGCAGAAAAAACTTGTCAAGGATCTATGTATGGAGCATAATATATTCAATATAGCAAAAAACGATGTAGAAGGTCATAGCACCGGCGAGTGACTCCGGGTCAGGGAGTTTGTTGCCGCTTAGAGGCGCGTGGAACCTTCCAAGTAGGTTAAACGTCTTATTTGATGTTGTGGTGGAGTTATCCAGAAACTGTACAATAACTTGTTGGATGCTTTGTGAAGCGTAGGTTAAATATCAAGAATGAACCAACAATCTACTGCAACAAGGCACGCTGACTATGGTATTGATGCTCCGGGTGTTGTGCTTCGTTTTGCCATTTTCGGAGTAATGCTGATCATTGTAGCCTTTACTTTCCTGTATCTGTTACACGGAGTGTTGACGTCTAACTTAAGAGTTGGGAGTGTGATTCAGGTTCGCACGCAAGATATTCTGCCTCAGGGTTTGGGAAGTCGGTTGGTACAGATATTACGTCAGTACGAGCCCGTGCTTGAAAGTGGTACGCTGATTACTGTAAACGGAGTGGTTCTTAACCGTCTGGTAAAGGTCTATCAGATTGGTTTACCGGTATGGTTCGAGTCGGCTCACTGTTCGAGTCATTCGATCTGGAGTGTGTCTCTATCGCCAGCACTTTAAGCCAGATGCCTGAACTGCATGGCATACGCACCCGCCGGGTCGGATCTTGATCGTGACGACCGGCTGCAGTTGGGCGTAACGCGGGAGCGGACCGGTCGAGGAAATCTGATTGGGCGAGAAGCACTGGCACGGAGTGACCCCGACAACGGTAATAATGCACATCGCTATCCAAGAGAAGCTCGACAACAAAGCGGTGGACTGGATGGAGCAGATTAGCGACCAGCAGTACCGCGAGTAGATCGAGCGGCGATCAGTTTGAAAGAATCGGAGGGTCTTTAACATGCCTCATGTAATCTTGAAGCTCTGGCCTGGCAGGTCCGAGCAACAGAAGGCCCGGCTCGCAGAAGCTATCACCAAGGATGTCATGAGCATCCTGGGCTGCGGAGAGGAATCCGTCTCGGTCTCGATAGAAGAGGTCGAGCCCCAGGACTGGGCAGAGAAGGTGTATAAGCCTGACATTGTCAACAAACCGAAGCAGCTTTACAAGAGACCGGGCTACGATCTATCGGAATTGTCACGACCGTAAGTATCGGCGACCAGAAGTCAAATCATGCGAGGAGTTATTCTTTACGGCCTGCACAAAGTATCCTGCCTTAACAAAGGCTAGGAGTTAATTCATAAGTTCGTCCCTTAACCAAACACGCGTCCTGCAAGCATCTCTCCCTGCACATCCTGTGCGTGCTAAAACCAGAAGGTGCACGAGCGGACATAGACGATAAGGAGAGAATACTATGACCGACCCCACGAAAGGAGAGAAGACGAGGACTCACCATGCGGCCGGAACACGTAAACAGTGGCTTGCAGCGCGGCTCGAGCGGCTCGGGGCGGAGAAGAAACTCACGTAGCACAGCGACGAACTGGCACGGCGGCGACAGGAGCTGCCGTGGGTTCAGATCGATAAGGCGTATCGGTTTGAGACCGACAAGGGGAACGCCTCGCTGGCAGACCTCTTCCGAGGGCGTTCGCAACTCCTCGTCTACCACAGTCATCAGAACCGAAAATTTGCAGTTACAATACCGTTCCAAAGTACGCAGTTCTAAGGATTTAAGGCTTTTTCCTTTCTTAGCTTGATGTATATGCCCCTTACCCCCTTCCCGCAGCTTAGCCCGGTCGTTAGGTAACTTTATAATTCATGATAATTCATGTGGATGGATCCACCTGTTCTCTCCAACCACAGTCTCAAGGAAGGAGGCCATTAAATTGCTTGTGAATGACATAATAGAACGACTCTTGCAGGGAAATCGCCGATTTTCTCTCGGCGAGGCACTGCGTTCTGACATAAGTATTGCCCGTCGTTATCAACTCAGCGTTTCTCAACAGCCATTTGCCATGATTCTGGGATGTTCAGATTCTCGTGTCCCTCCTGAAATAGTTTTCGATTGTGGGCTGGGTGATTTGTTCGTGATACGAACAGCCGGGCATACCATTGACAAAGTTGTGATGGAGAGCATTCTATTTGGCATCAAATCGCTTTATATTCCTCTGATAGTAGTGCTTGGGCATGCACGTTGTGGTGCAGTATCACTTGTAATCCAAAAGAGGCAACAATTAGGAAACGCTGATGATGCATCTTGCATAACAGAACAAATCGCGCTGGCAATAGAACAGCACGGGAATATACCACAATACAAGAATGAGGACGATTTGTTAAATAGTATTGTCAAAACCCATGTAAAAATGACCCTTGCTCGGATAGAGAACCTCATAATGCCTATATCCAAGGATGTGAATGTCCTGGGAGCATACTACGATTTGAATACAGGTATTGTCGAAGTTATAAGCCGTCCAACACGCGCTTGCACCTAACCCTGCTCCGCTGTACTTCGCAGCACAGGTAAAGCGGAGGTCATTGGATATGGTGTCACGGGAACAGCACATGATTCGTGATCCAGCTCATAAGGTTTATTTTAGTGTTGTCTCGGTTTAAGAGGCCATCGTCAAACATCAGCTTGGAAAGCCGGCTTTGCCACAACCTCCTAGCATCTACATACCCCAAGCGACGTCAGCATAAGTTTTCCCCTTAATGAAGGGAGTGTAGTTCAAGTCGCTCAACTACCGGCATTATATTGTTTCGTGAAGTAATCGAGATGCCCTAAGTGGGGGAATGAGGAGAAGCTAGAGGCGAAGAAAGGGGAGATTTTTCTAACTGAGCGTGTAGCCGATAAGGTGGGAGCATGCTTTTAAGGGTAGGTTTCTTTAAGTAACCTTAGCGTAGGAAGCCTTATTAATCCTCAAGAAAGGGTACTAATCCAGGCTACAGGAAAGGGAAGAGTTAGGATCCAAACCATCTCCGAGTTCCCCCTTCCCGCATCAGGAAGGGGGTTAGAGGGTCAGGTTAGAAACATCTACCCCGGAAAGGGAGTCAGGAGGGTGTCCAGACGCCCTACTTAATCCTTAACTTGATGCACATGGGAACCACCCCACCCTGACCCTCCCTGCCTGTGAGAAAGGAAGGGCAGGATGGCCTACATAAAAGCTCCGCAGAGTCGCCCCTCCCCAGGAGCCACCTCTTTAGTCAGGGTCAGCATAAGATTTCCAGGGTTGTTTTCGTGAAATCTTCGGGCTTTCAGACGTTTAAAAATTTACTGCAAGGACTTAGGGTCAGTTCCTTTAGCCTCTTTTTTAGACAGATCCCCTCCCTACCTGCCCAAGTATTAGGCATTTTTTCCAGACGGGTTTTTTTAAGTTGTTGAGATTACATAAGTTAGTTTTTGACTGAATTGGCATTTGAGTTGCTCTTCAGATCTATCAACCAAGCAAGCTTAATCTAGGTTTTAACACTCCTTCTGAAAGTACCGGTGAACTCCCCACTTTTTTCTAAAAAAGATTGGGGAGTTCATTTGTTCCTTCGAAGGTCTATGAAGAGAAAGAAGAAGAGGATGAAGATGTCGGATACAAAGGGTCCTAAGGGGCTTCAAAATCCGGGTCGTAGGGAGTTTTTAAAACAGACGGCTGCAGCCGGACTGGGTCTTGCCGCCGGCAGCTTTATAGGGGGTACGCCGCTGCCACGACTGGCCAGAGCCCAGGGTAAGGGAATTAAAATAGGCGTGCTTCATTCATTAAGTGGGACGATGGCCATCAGTGAGGTGTCTTTACGGGATGTGGTTCTGATGGCCGTTGAAGAAATTAACGCCAGTGGAGGTGTACTCGGTCAACCGATTCAACCTGTAGTGGTGGATCCTGCATCGGATTGGGACCTCTTTGCAGAGAAAGCCAAACAACTCCTGTTGCAGGAGAAGGTAGCCGTTGTTTTCGGGTGCTGGACCTCGGTAAGTCGTAAGTCTGTATTGCCTGTTTTTGAGCAGAACAATGGATTGCTTTTCTATCCGGTCCAATATGAGGGTGAGGAATGTTCCCGTAATGTTTTCTATACAGGCGCAACCCCCAATCAACAATTGATTCCGGCTGCCGAGTATTTGATGAGCAAAGAGGGAGGAGGGTATAAAAAATTCTATCTGTTAGGAACGGATTATGTGTTCCCCCGTACGGCTAATAAAATCCTGCGGGCTATGCTGTTAGCTAAGGGTATTCCTGAAGAAAATATTATGGAAGAGTACACGCCTTTCCATCATCAAGATTATCAAACCATTGTAGGAAAAATTAAGAAATTTGCCAGCGGGGGGGATGCCGCAGTCCTCAGCACGATTAATGGAGATAGTAATGTGCCTTTCTACAAGGAATTTGTTAATCAAGGGATTACGTCGGAGCAAGTGCCGATCATGGCCTTCAGTGTAGCCGAGGATGAATTGCGAGGTATGGATACCTCTGCCTTGGTAGGTCATTTGGCTACCTGGAACTATTTTCAATCCATTGATACCCCGGAGAACAAGAAGTTTGTAGCTAATTTTAAAGCCTATTGTAAGAAAAATAATTTACCGGGTGGAGAATCTCGGGTTACCGACGATCCCATCGAGGCTGCTTATTACGGAGTCTATGTCTGGAGGATGGCCGTTGAAAAAGCCGGTACTACCGACGTGGATGCTGTCCGCCAGGCCGTTTACGGACTGGAGTTTATGGCACCCGGTGGAAAGAAAAAAATGGATGAGAACAATCATCACACCTATAAGCCGGTTCTCATTGGAGAAATTCAGAAGGATGGGCAATTTCGAATTGTTTGGCAATCCGAGGGGTTAGTCCGTGCCGAGCCCTGGAGCCAATATACCAGTCCGGATAAAGGTTGTGATTGGGTTAATCACAAGGGGACTTATACCAAAGGTTAGGAGGAAATTTTTATTGGATAACTTCCACAAGGTCTAAACCATTTCCGTGTTAGCCGGTAAGGCAGTTTTCTCTAATTACCCTTACACGTAGCGAAGGGCGCGTGGTGAATTACGAAGGGAAACCCTGTAGGGCAGGTTTCAAACCTGCCCTACAGGGAGCGAAGGGTGAGCAGCGAGTTACGAAGGGAATCCCGTTAAAGGGTTACCCGATGGGTCGCTCTTTACAGGTAGCGGATGGGGACAGGCTCCTATTCTAACTCTTCCTTGCCATGGAAGGGGAAAGAGTAGGGAAGGGGGTCTGTCTATCAGCCCTTGAAAGTCAGGTTGTCCTTACCTTCAGGCAACATTTTCACGGTAAATGGGAGACAAAGGTTCATGGCTACAATACCAGCCGGTAGAAAGAAAAAACAGAAACATGGGATTGCGTGTCGTTGGGCATTTATCTGGGGTTTAGGGTTATTATTGATTTTAATCCCGAATGGGTTAGGGGGATGGCTCCAGAGGGTGGAAGGCGCGGAAGGTGAGTTAACCTCAAAGATGGCTACCGGTGGGTCGGCTCCCGGAGCCGAGATCTCCCAAGAGATAGCCGCCCTGGCCAGTCAGGATGCTGCGACCCTTGAAGCAGCGGTCCTGGCCTTGGGTAAACGGAATGATCTTCAATTACTTCCGCTTTTTATTGCTCTTCGAGAAGGGGGGCTTTATGTATGGAAGTCTGCCGACGGAGGATCCCAGATAGTCATCGGAGGGGAAATCCTGACCCAGGGGGAGACCAAAATTGTACCTCTGTTCAGTGCATATGGTAAACAACCCTTGTTGGATGCCAAGGGTCAAATCCTCCAGGTTCCACTCACAGAACTTAAGGAAATTCAAGCGAATCGAAATTTACGCAAAATAATTAAGCCTTTTATTGATGATCTTACCAACCGGCTCAGCCTCTTCAGCCCGGATAGCAGTACCCGTCGGGCGTCTGCTATTAAGCTGGGTCAGATGGGAGATCCGGCTTCTATACCCTTGTTGACAGAGGCTTTGGCCGCCGAATCGGATCGATGGAACCGTTACGCTATTGAGGCCGCGATTCAACTCATCAAATTAACAGACGCAGATCCTACTGTACGACGTACTGCGGCCCGACGGCTTGGAGAGTTAGGTGTTGAAGAGGCGATTCCCGGCCTTCAAAAATTACAGGATACAACTCCCGATGGCTCTGGAGGGGACCCGGATCCAACTGTGCGTGAAGCTGCCGGACAGGCAATTAAGAAGATAGAAAATTGGGCAATCTTTACCCGGGTCGTGGAGACCCTGTTTCGAGGGATTAGTCTCAGTTCTATTTTGCTCTTGATGGCTTTAGGGCTGGCCATCGTCTTCGGTTTAATGGGTGTCATTAATATGGCCCACGGTGAACTTATGATGTTGGGAGCCTATGCCACCTATGTGATGCAACAATGGTTTGTGAACTCTTTACCTGCTAGTCTTTTTAATTACTACTTTTTACTGGCTCTTCCCTTCTCCTTTGTAGTGGCCAGTGGGATGGGTTTACTTTTGGAGCGGTGTCTGATTCGTTTCCTTTACGGGCGACCCCTGGAAACTTTACTGGCTACCTGGGGTGTTAGCTTGATTCTGCAACAGGCGGTACGACAGATCTTTGGTGCAGCAAACGTCTCGGTAGTTTCTCCAAATTGGCTCAGTGGCGGTATCCAGATTCTGGTGGGGGTTTATCTTCCCTACAATCGACTTTTCATTATCGGATTGGCGGTGGTATGCGTTATAATCACTTACGCTGTGCTTTTTCGTTCGAATATAGGATTGAAAATTCGGGCCGTCACACAAAATCGCTCTATGAGCTCCTGTCTTGGAATTGCAACCCGTAAAATAGATGCCTGGACGTTTGGATTTGGAGCAGGTATGGCCGGGCTGGCGGGATGCGCCTTAAGCCAGATCGGTAATGTGGGACCCGATTTAGGTCAAACCTATGTGGTGGATTCTTTTATGGTTGTAGTTACCGGGGGTGTAGGTAAATTGGCAGGTTCTATTTTAGCCGCTCTTGGGATTGGAAGTCTCAATAAAATCTTCGAACCCAGTCTGGGTTCGGTTTTTAGTAAAGTTGCAATTCTTATCCTGGTTATCCTACTCCTTCAGGCGAAGCCTTCAGGGCTTTTTGCACTTAAAGGACGAAGCATTGAAAATTAACAATTATCAAGGAATTGCTAGGTATTAATTACCGGGGGATCGGTTATGGGTAAAGTATCTGCTTCATTATTCAGAACATGGCTGCCTTTTATGATCGTAGCCCTATTTTTAGTGGTCATCCTGCCTCTTCTCAATGTACTTCCCGACGAAGGGGCCTGGTATCGGGTATCGAATTTTTCTTTAAATCTGTTTGGCAAGTTCCTCGCCTATGCTATTCTCGCCCTGGGGCTCGACCTGATCTGGGGTTATACCGGGATTCTGAGTCTGGGTCATGGGGTCTTCTTTGGCCTGGGGGCTTATTGCATGGGCATGCATCTGGCTTTATCCATAGGTACCGAAGGGGTATATCGGAGTAACTTACCCGATTTTATGGTTTGGAACCGGGTCACCGAACTACCTCTCTTCTGGAAGCCTTTTTATAGTTTTGGATTTACTCTACTGGCTGTATTCCTGGTGCCCATGTTGTTTGCTACCATATTCGGTTTCTTTGCATTTCGCAGCCGCATCCGGGGGGTCTATTTTTCCATTATTACCCAGGCCCTTGCGCTGTCTGCCTGGCTAACCTTTAACCGTAATTCCCTGAACCTGGGAGGAACCAACGGATTAACAGATTTTAAAACCCTGCTCGGTTTTCCTTTGCAGAATCCGGGTACCAAACGGGGGTTATATATAATAACGGCCATCTGCTTGTTGGGAGCTTATCTGCTCTGTCGTTGGATAGTACGTTCGCGCCTGGGTCGCATGTTGATAGCCATCCGGGATGGTGAGAATCGAGTCCGTTTTTTAGGCTACTCTCCGGCTGAATTTAAGTTGTTTGTATTTGTTCTATCGGCAGGTTTGGCAGGTCTGGCTGGAGCCCTGTATGTTCCACAGGTAGGGATTATTACACCGGGTGCTATTGGGGTGCTTCCTTCCATTGAAATGGTAGTCTGGGTGGCAGTCGGCGGGCGTGGTACTCTCGTGGGAGCTGCTTTAGGCGCTGTCGTGGTTAACTGGATGCGGAGTTTCCTGACCACCCATTATCCCGATTTCTGGCTATATTTCCTGGGAGGCTTATTCATTGCCGTCGTTCTGTTGTTTCCAGATGGGATTATAGGATCGTTACGACAACTCCATCGCAATTATTTACGAGAACGCTCATTCTTTAAAAGAAAACAGGCTGCACTGGCCGTTAATCCTTAATCTCTGGAATCATGTTAAGGGTTAATGGGGGAAGTTAATTTAAAATGCAAGGATCCATTATCTATCTAGAAGACGTAACGGTAAGCTTTGACGGTTTCAAGGCTCTGCAGAGGTTAAACTTTTATATGGATTATCCCGAGCTGCGAGTGGTTATCGGTCCCAATGGAGCAGGTAAAACCACCTTGCTGGATGTGATTTCAGGGCGGGTCAGACCTGCAGAGGGTCGGGTGATTTTCGGAATGAATACCGATATCACCCGACTCCGTGAACATGAAATCGTTCGGCTGGGCGTAGGTCGTAAATTTCAAACTCCTTCGGTATTCAATCACCTGACCGTTTTTGAAAATCTAGAGCTTTCCCTTTACCAACCCAAGCGAGGTGTGTTTGCAACCCTGCTGTCCCCTCTTTCATCCAGGCAATTACAAAGTATCGAGACGGTATTGGATATCACCGGATTGGCATCCAAAGCCCATGTGCCGGCAGGAGTCCTGGCCCATGGTGAAAAACAGTGGTTAGAGATCGGCATGGTTTTGTTACAGGAACCTAAACTTTTGCTCATTGATGAACCGGTTGCCGGTATGACCGATCAAGAAACGGCCCACACGGCCAAGCTATTGGAAAGAATTGCAGAGGATCATTCTGTGTTGGTTATTGAACATGATATGGCCTTTGTACGTCAGATTGCACGGAAAATTACGGTTCTTCACGAGGGGCAGGTTTTGTGTGAGGGCCCGGTAGAAGTGGTCCAAAACGATCCACGGGTTGTGGAGATCTATCTGGGAAGGAAACGTAACGACAATTCAACGGGGAGGTAAAAGTTAAAAACCACGGTTATGTTGAGTGTTGAGAATCTGAATGTTTATTACGGTCAGAGTCATATTTTGAGGCAGGTAAGCCTGCAGGTACCGGCCGGGCAGATAGTCTGTCTGATGGGACGTAATGGGGCCGGCAAGACTACCTTGCTTAAAGGAATCATGGGTCTCCTCCCGGTCCGTAGCGGTCGGGTCATCTTTCAAGGGAAAGACATTACCCGACGTAGTACCCATGAACGGGTCCGCATGGGGATTGGCTATGTACCCCAGGGACGAGAAATCTTTCCCCAACTCAGTGTAGGTGAAAATTTACGACTGGGATTAGAAGCCCGAAAAGATAAGCAACAGACCCTCCCGGAGGAGGTATTTCGCTTGTTCCCGGTTCTCAAGACCATGCTTCAGCGTCAGGGTGGGGTATTGAGCGGAGGTCAACAACAACAACTGGCCATTGCCCGGGCCCTGGTAGGAGAACCCCAACTCTTATTACTGGATGAGCCCACAGAAGGTATTCAACCGTCCATTATTCTCGAAATCGAGGAAGTTATTGCCCACCTTAAAGCCGAAGGCAAAATTACAATTTTGTTGGTCGAGCAGTACATCGAGTTCGCTGAACGTCTGGCCGATACTTATTATATCATGGACAAAGGTACTATTGTTGCCCAGGGAACAAGGCAGGAAATTGGAGAAGAGATTGTCCGCAGGCACTTAACGGTATAATACATTTTGATTCTCAAACCCCCTCAGGTGATATAACCCTTTATGTCCGGGTTATGTCGGACGATTTTACCTGTGATCAGATAAATGGTGTCTTCGGCAATATTGGTGATAAGATCGGAAACCCGCTCCAATTCCCTGGCAAATCTATGCAAATAAAGCGCATGGTCAAAATTTAAAATTCCTGCCTCACGGGCTTTTTTTGTTTCAGCGTAAATATACTCTTCCAGTTCGTCCACGGTCCGATCTTCTCTACAAATTACCCGGGCCATTTCCAGATCCCCATCTATAAATGCCTGGAATCCCCGTTGGCAAATATCGGTGACCTTTTGGGTCATCTCTCCCAGATGGGGAGGGAAATTTTTAATGGGGTTATCCCGAAGGCTTAAAGTCATTTGGGCGATATTAACAGCATGATCTCCGATTCGTTCTAAGTCGTTGTTGGCTTTTAAGATGGCTGCAATCAGACGTAAGTCCCGGGATACCGGCTGATAGAGGGCTATAATCTTCAGGCACTCTTCTTCGATCAAGACTTCCTGATGGTCTATATCTGAGTCCTCTTCGATGACTTTTTGAGCCAGTTCATAGTTATCGGTTAATAAAGAAGAAATCGCATCATCCAACTGGGTAATGACATGCCGACTCAGATCGATCCATTTTGCTTTTAGTCCCATAAGTTCTCGGACAAGGTGTTCTCTCATATCTCCAGGAGTCAGAATTCAGGAATCAGGGACCGGCGTCATACCTATTTCTGATTGAAATGAGCCGGCAGCCGTATACCGTTCGTCCTGAATTTATCAAAGTCCGAACGGGGAGAGGTCATCCAGCCTGTGGCGTATTTCAATAGAGATTTGGTATTCCTTCTTTCCTTCCGGTCCCTGATCCCCGGCTCCTGATTTCCTATTATCCAAATCGACCTGTGATATAGGCCTCGGTTTGAGGCCTTATAGGATTTTGGTAAATAACTGCCGTGGGTCCGAATTCAATAAGCTTTCCAAGGTACATGAAAGCCGTATAGTCTGAGATTCGGGCCGCTTGCTGTAGGTTATGGGTTACGATCACCACGGTATACTCCCCTTTGAGGGCGTGGATAAGATCCTCGATTTTTCCCGTTGCGATGGGATCCAGGGCCGAGCAAGGTTCATCCATGAGTAGCACTTCCGGTTCCTGGGCAATAGCCCGGGCGATGCAGAGACGTTGTTGTTGACCACCGGAAAGTTCCAGCGCCGAATGGTGAAGTCGGTCTTTGACTTCCTCCCACAGCGCAGCACTTTTTAAGCTTCGCTCCACAACCTCATCCAAAACAGCTTTGCGATTTTCTCCATCGATTCGAAGTGGATAAACTACGTTTTCGTAAATGCTCATGGGGAAGGGGTTGGATTTTTGAAAAACCATACCAATCCGTTTTCGGAGTTCGATCACATCCACATCTGGAGCATAAATGGGATCTTTATTGAGATACATTTCCCCTTTGATACGAACGTTATCTATTAAATCGTTCAATCGGTTGATACAGCGGATCAATGTAGACTTTCCACAACCCGAGGGTCCCATAAGGGCCGTCACTTTCCCATAAGGAATACGCATGTTGATATTATAGAGTGCCTGTTGAGACCCGTACCAGAGATTAAAGTCCTTTATTTCGATAATAGCATTTTCGGTGTCCAGTTCTGGATGAATGGTCGACTCCAGTTCTGCAAATTCTTCTAACTTCTCTTCTACAGACTTAGACCTGATCCAATGAGTAGAATTTTTCATGGTCTTCATAAAGCCCTGCTAAAGGGTATCTTCGCCCTATTCCTTCCCTGTTTTACAGAGAAAGAAACTTTGGCGCAAATTTCTTTCCCTGCAAAGCGGGGAAAGGTCGGGGAGGAAGCATTAGCTTAAGGTATAGGGGATTAACCTCCATATTCTATTCTCGGGCAACTTAGAAATGTCCTACCTTATATTTTCTTTTGAGTTTATTGCGCAAGTAAATGGCCGTTGCATTCAAGGTTACGATCAAAAGAATGAGGAGAAGCGTTGTCGTGAATACCATAGGTTTTCCGGCTTCTGAATTTCGAGATTGAAATCCGACATCATAAATGTGAAATCCCAGATGCATAAAACTTCGCTCCAGGTGGAAATAGGGGAAGCGATCATCCAGGGGTAGTTGGGGAGCCAGTTTAACGACCCCGGTAATCATCAGGGGGGCGACTTCTCCGGCTCCCCGCGCCATGGCCAGAATTAATCCCGTCATAATGCCAGGGGTTGCTTGAGGAAGTACGACCCTTCGAATGGTTTGCCACTTGCTGGCACCACAGGCATAGGAACCTTCTCGCATACTTCTGGGGACGGCGGCCAGGGCTTCTTCCGTAGCGACAATAACCACAGGAACCGTCAATAAAGCCAGGGTCAGCGAAGCCCAAAGGATTCCACCTGTACCGAAGGTGGGTACCGGAAGCTTTTCAGGGAAAAATATCGAATCGATCGTTCCACCTACTATATAGCAGAAAAAGCCAAGACCGAAAACACCAAAAACAATACTGGGTACCCCGGCTAAATTATTGACCGCAATCCGTACCCCGGATACCAAAGGTCCCTGTTTGGCATATTCCCTTAAATATAAGGCAGCAATAACCCCAAAGGGAGCTACAGCCAGGGACATGATAACGGTCATTACAAAAGTCCCAAAAATAGCCGGAAAAACCCCTCCTTCCGTATTGGCTTCCCGGGGCTCACTGCTTAGAAACTCCCACCAACGGGAGAGGTAGATTTTTAATCTCTCCCAAAAGTTCAACTCATTGGCCCGATAGGCGCGAACCACTTCAAATAAACCGATTTCTTTAGGAGTCCCACCCACTTCTTTCAGCAAAATTTTATAACGATTGTTTTCTTCCTGGAGTCGGGTTATTTGTTCACTTATTTGATGATAGTGTATGGTTAAAGCGTTTTCTTCCTTTTCGATCTGAGCCCGTATTTTCTTATAACGATCCGAGTTCTTTCCATAAATTAACTCGGCTTTTCTGAGCTTTAATCTAGATTCCTCAATTTGCGTATTAACCCCATCCAGATCCTTTTTCTCCATCTGTTTGATTTTTAGATAACGTTCCCTGGCCTGATCATGGAATTCTTGGAATTTTTTCCAGGTTTCTGTAGGTCCCTGGGCTATAGGATTGCCATCGATTCGAAACTCTTCCATAAATCCATAGAAAGGTCCCCACTCTAAACGTTCCACAGTAATAGCCTCCGGAGGGTACTCTTTTTCCTGAATCTCGAAAAGCGAGATCCATTTAAAATCATCTCCGTAGAGATCGTAATTTCCCGTTCTTATCAAGATTCTCTCGGCAATTCCCCTCTTCAGGAGACTTTTAGCCCTGGGATCTTGGGGTTCCGGGAGTTGTTTTAGAACCTCCTGACCGGGATGATAGCTTTCTTTACGGGTAATTTCCCCCAGATAGACTCTTCCTTGTCGATCTACTACTTTGACGAGGGGTTCAGGCCAAAAAGTCAAGATACCTTGATAAAAAACCAAAAAGAGCAATCCGGTGACCATCAAAGTGGCAAGAGCCAGACCTCCACCGGTCAGCCAGACCAGAGGCTCCCCTTGCAGGGTAGGACGGGAAGCGTGCTTTTTTTTCTGAAATTTTTCCGGGCCGGCTGGCTTCTGCAAGTTCGGTTCTTCTTTCAAGCGGGTTCTATCGATTTTTCTCATTTTCTTCTTCCTGTTAGAGTTGATAGGCCTTCTTTCTAAATCTGAGTCGAATAATTTCAGCTAAGGTATTAACGATAAAAGTCATTACAAAGAGCAGTAGCGCTGCCAGGAAAAGCATCCGATACAGGGTACTGTCTTTAACTGCTTCCGGTAATTCCACGGCGATGTTGGCAGATAAGGCACGAAGTCCGTTGAAAATATTTAGATCCAGAACCGGTGTATTTCCGGCTGCCATGACCACAATCATGGTTTCCCCAACGGCTCTCCCCAGGCCGACCATAACAGCCGAAAAGATCCCACTGGCCGCCGTGGGAAGAACAATTCGAATGGCCGTCTGCCATCGTGTCGCTCCACAGGCTAAGGAGGCTGCACGAAGAGATTCAGGAACCGCAGCCAGAGCATCTTCGGTGATGGTATAGATAATGGGAATAACCGCAAATCCCATGGCAAACCCGACGATCAGAGTATTTCTTTGTACATAAGTTCCAACCAACTCGCCCCGCGCATCCCATCCCAGGGTTGTCAGTAATAGGCCTGTTCCATAACTTAGAAAAACGGATACTATAAAGACGGAGAGGGCCCCCATAAATTCTATTAACCCTGCTCTCAGGTGATTTTTATAAGAGATCCTTTCCCAGATTATCCTGTTTAGGAACCTTTTTTTAAATAGAGAAACCAGGAGGATTGAAAAGGGGAAAAACAGGATAAACCAGAGAGGGGTACCCGTTCCAATGCGCCCATCCAGCCAGGCTTTAAAATCTCCATGGAAAATCAGCTTTTCTACCCTCACGCCTAAATTCTCGGCCAAATTAAAACCGATTATCATCACGGCCAGGATAATGATAAATTGAAGGGCTCCTGAGAGTCGGATGGTAATTTGGGGGGGTAAAAGCTGCCAGATATAGCCCCAGAAGAGAAGAATCAAAGGTAGCATCCCAAAGGCAAACAAGATGGACAGGACCCAGTTCTCCACGAAAGGAGCCAACACCAAGGCCGCAATAAAACCTAAAACTACACTGGGTAGGGAAGCCATCGTCTCTATACCGGGTTTTAGAATAGATTTAAGTTTTTTATCCAGGAACTCAGAAGTATAAATTGCAGCCAGAAGAGCCACCGGTACCGCAAACAGGAGAGAGTAAAACGTTGCCTTCAGGGTACCGAAGATTAAGGGGACCAGACTGAGTTTTGGCTCAAAATCGTCGGTTCCACTGGAGGATTGCCAGGTATAAGTAGGTTTCGGATATCCCTCATACCAGACTTTACCAAAGATAGACTTCCAGGTTGTTTCTGGATGCGGATTATGGATTTTCCAGAGATAAGCCGTTAGCGATTTATCGACGGCAAAGATACCATCCAATTTAGGAGTTAATTGGATGGTAAGGATCTCTTCTTTGGAAGGAAGGGACAACCGGGCAAGAACCTGTTCTGAAGTCATATGCCGGAGGAAAACTTCCCCATCGGAAGTTGCCGTAACCAGGCTTTTATCCCGGGGCGACACGGCCAAAGCCGATACCGGGCCATGATGCTTTTCCAGTATATGGGCCGGAACAAGTTCATAGCCGTCGCTTCCCCGGGCCTGGGGTCCTTTTTCTACCCGAAACCAGGCGATAACGTTTCCCGCAGAATCTGTAGAGATAAGGGATTGATCTCCGATCATGAACTTTAATTGGGTAAGGATTCGTTGTTGAGTATTCGTTGTATTCCATTGAATCAGATTAGTTTTCTCGACAACAACGGCTTTTTCCGGATTCCGAAGGTCGTATCGATGGAGTGTTCCATCCTTCCAGGCCAGGTAAAGCTGATCTCCCTGCCCACTTACCAAAAGTTTTATGGGCAGGCCTGGTTCTAACTCCCCGGTTTTCGACTTTTGGTTCTCAGACTCTGAGTAGGGTATTTCCCTCCTGTCTAAACTGGTGGTTACTTTACCGGTCAGGAGATTCTTCTTCCTGGTCACCCTGCTCAAGAACAACCGACCATCTGCCTGGAGGGTAACTAATTCCTCTATCTGGCCTTCCAGGGGCCTGTAATCTATCAAAACTACCGAAGCTTGACTTGTTCCTACTTTTACAGGTGGAGCAAATTCTATCTGTTCTTCAATCTTTCGGAATTGACCTTCCGGGGCTCTCTCTAAGATCCCTTTTCCAAATACCACTGAGGCTCCAGGACTCAAATTCTTAAATTCTTCCGGAACCTCTTCTTCCGTAGGAAAGGAAATCTTAAACGAGAGGTTTCCCAGAGAAACCTCTCCATTGGACAACCCTAGAGCCACATAACCTCTGCGTAAGGTCCTGGAGAAGGCAGTTATCTCGGCGTCGGAAGGGACTATTCTCTCTTCAAACATCTTCTTTCCTGTCGAAGCCTGGAAGGTAGTCAGAAAGCCATCTCTGGATAAAGCCATCCCTAACGATAAATAATCGTCCATCTCCGCAAAGAGTAACTCCCGATCTGTGAGAGGAAGGTTATAAGAGGTAAAAGAAATTACCCTGGCACCCCGGAAGAGAGGAACTACGACCGTTATTAGAAATATCAAGATTCCCAGTACGGCTATGATTACCAGAATACCCCCAAGACTGATAATAGTTGTAGAAAACTTATCAATGAAGATAACGCTTCTTTTGGTTTTTCTTGGGCGTTTCGATCTGACCGGCAGCCTATGATCTGTAGTTCGTTGTCCGTCCTCCATGTTCCTTTATTTATTCTATTCCTTCACCCATTGCCCGTTGTCCGCTACCGTTATCCCTGACAACGGGACCCGGCGGACAACGAACAATAGATTCAGGTTACGGTCTTAACCTTTATTATTCTCCATGAGGCCTAGTTTGCTTCTTTCTTCCTGAATCAAACTGGCGGGTAAAGGAATAAATCCATCCTTCACGACAACTTCCTGACCTTGTTTGCTTAAAACGAAACTCAGAAATTCTCGTCGCAGTGGATCGAGGCTCTTACCCGGGGCTTTATTGACATAGATATATAAGAATCGGGCAATGGGATATTCGCCGCTGTAAGCATTTTCCATATTAGCCTCATAGCAGGTAGCCCCTTCCTTGGCTGCAAGGGGTACAGCCCGTACATCTGCCGTCTTGTAACCAATTCCACTGTAGCCGATTCCGAATTTATCTGAAGCAACGCCCTGCACAACTGATGAGCTTCCGGGTTGTTCTTTGACTTCATCCTTGTAATCACCCTTAAATAAGGCATGCTCCTTGAAGTATCCATAAGTACCGGAAGCGCTATTACGCCCATACAGACTGATAGGTTTATCAGCCCATTCCCCTGTTAAACCCAGATCTCCCCAGGTTCGTATATCCTTTTCATAACCTCCCCGTCGGGTTTTGGAAAAGATCGCATCGATCTGCGGAAGACTCAGGCATTGGATAGGATTATCTTTGTGAACATAAACCGCCAGAACATCCAGAGAGGTTTTCACTTCTGTGGGTTTGTAACCATACTTTTTCTCAAACTCATCGATCTCTTGAGCCTTCATCTCTCGAGACATAGGACCAAAATGGGCGGTTCCGGCAGTCAATGCAGGTGGAGCCGTACTGGAACCTTTTCCTTCAATTTCAATTTTAACCCCAGGATAAAACTTATTAAAGCCTTCTGCCCATAGGGTCATCAAGTTATTCATGGTATCCGAACCGACACTCTTAAGATTTCCTGAAATACCTTTGGTCGGCTTATAATCGGGAATGGCGGGATCTACTTTAACAGAGGTCTCCTGGGCAAGGGTATATCCGACCAGTAAAAGTATCCCAACTGGAATGAATAGATAACGGATCCAAAAGTTTTGGTTTCTCATAAATTTAACCTCCTTTATCTTTAGTGGGTAAACAATACCATGGTCTGTAAAGGACCATCTGATGAGAATTGGGTTAATCCGATTCTTTATCCTAAAGAAGTCACTCTTAATAAGCCGCCTGATTATTATGTTTGTATGATGACGGTATTAAAATTGTATTAAATCCGAATCTTTTATAACTTCACTCCTGCCGTGTTATAGTTCCGTGACGTTTCTGTTAAGATTTTATTAAAGGAAATAAAACTGATACCAGGTCAGTAAGGAAATGGGATGTAAAGTGGATAGGGTCCTACTTTAACTCTCTCTCCATGCGGGGAGGGAAGGATTACCTGCCTAAGGGCCCTGTACAGCCGTCCCTCCTCAGGATGTAACCTTTTCAGGGGGAGTGCCTAGGGTGCGACCTACTTAATCAGAATTGGGATAAAGGACGGGTAAAGGAGGTCATTTCTATGAGTAGGTAAGTAATGAAAAAATTATAAAAATTGCTAACCACCTGTAGGGCAAGGAACTATTTTTATGATGTTAACTCCCTGTGGGGTTAATCTTTTGAGATTTTTATAATAACTGGTACACAAACAAAGATAAAAAAAGGAGGTTTATTATGGCTCTTTTAGATGATCTTAGGGATGGTTTAGGAGGTAGTATTGCAACCGGACTTGCAATAGGCGTAGGAGCAACGATCCTCTCGCCGGTTGTAATTCCCATTGCAGCCAATGTAGTTAAACCTTTAGCCAAAGCCGCTATAAAAAGTGGGATCCTTATCTATGAAAAGGGTAGAGAACTAGTTGCTGAAGCTGGAGAGATGGTTGAAGATATAATCGCGGAGGCAAAGGCGGAACTCTCAGAAACATCCCAAAAAACGTCCCCTATTGTTAACGCTAAAGGAGAACCCATCCATTGATGCTTCCCGATGCTTATATCGTTCATTCTACAACCGAAAGGCTACGTATAAAAATTCCCTCGAAAAGAGGAGATGAAGTTTATTTTTCATCTCTGAAGACTCTGTTTTCTACCTATCCGGGAATTAAAAAGCTAGAAGTAAACCCCTTAACGGGAAGCATACTTTTTGTTCATACGGGGGACACTCGGGACTGGAAAGCCCTTGCAGCATATGCTCAAAAAAATAATCTTTTTCAACTTGGAGATCTGAACCCTCAGTCAGAGAACTTATCCTGGACGATATCCAGACAACTTCAAGAGTTAGAGAATCGAATGAAGGAGTTTACCCGGGGTACTCTGGATTTTCCAGGCCTGGTGTTTTTAGGTCTGGTGAGCGCAGGTCTTTTTCAAATTCTCAGGGGAAATCTCGCACCTATTCCCTGGTATACGGCTTTTTGGTACGGATTCAGTGTTTATGAGTTTTTTAAGTTTAAGTCAGATAAGAACAGAAAGGACCCGTGAAAAGCCAATAGAAAAGCTTTTGGGGGATTTTAAAGGAGGTTTATATGAATGATCATAAGGACAACACATCAAATGCCACTCTGGGAGGGGAATTAGGGAAAGCTGGGAAAACGGTTAAGGAAGGGATTATAGGGAGTTTGAGAGGGATCAACGAAATCGAGGCCGAGATTACTACGCTGGTCAGGAATACTGTTTCGCACACCCTGCGAACTACAGGATCAACAGCTACAGAAAGTATCCATATCACCAAGGAGATTATAAATGGAGCCATTCAGGCTACCGAAGAGGTAGGAACAGGATTAATCTTGAGCGCCAAAAATGTCGCCAAGGGGGTTATCATGGGAGTTAGCGATGTGGGAGGGGATGTGGTTACCGTCGCAGTTCAAACCGTTAAAGGGACGTTCAAAGGTGCTGCTGAAATTGGAGCAGATATCGGTCTTGTAACAAGGCGCTCGGTAGATGGGATTATCGAAGCAACTCGAGAAATGGGTGGGAATGTAGAAGCTGTTGCGAGAGAAGTTGTTCTCGGTGCCATTGAAGCAGCCAGTACCATTGGAAACACGGCAGTCAAAGCTGTTAAGGATATGCTCGTTGGAGTTGCGGAGGGGGCGAAGGAAGTTGTAGGAGCTGCACTACCTAAACCTTCTCCAACTTCTTCAAGTTTAGAAGAGAAGAAACTTTCTAAGGAAACTCCTCAAGAAGCTCCTGAAAAGCCGGAGATTACGACAAGGACAAAGGGAAGAAAACAGGAATAAATCGATCTCTTATTACAGATTTCAGGTTTCAGCTTAAAATCCATGGTCTGAAATCGGAAGTCTCAAGTGTGAAGGTGTTAATCCAGGCGATCCACACCGCAGTAAAGGGAAGAGCCCGATACAAAGTATCTTTGCTTTATCGTTCAAACTCCTTTAAAAAAGAACTTGAGTTCAGGCTCCTAAATAAGGAAGGAATCTATCAGGTCTCTGCCAACGTATTGACCGGAAATGTTCTGGTTGTTTTTAACTCAGATAACACGGTATCAGAAATAGCGGCCCTTATTGAGGATATTGCGCTTAAATATGAAAACCAGGAAACTGGGCGATCCGAAAACCTCGGTCCTTCTTTTCTTCCAGGAGGATCAACCCGGCAAGAAAATTTATCCTTTTCTTTTTCCAAAGAGAACTTACCAAAGCCTTTAAATCCCCCTTCTGAGAGATTAATAACCTCAGCTTTCCCCCTATCTTATAGAAAAGAAGAAAAACCGGCGGATTTGGATGCTTCTTCCCTGCCTGCTATCAGAAGAACCTTAAGAAAGCTGATTACTCAAGAGGAAGAGCAGGTTCTCAAACCCTGGTATCTGGTGGATACCGAGGAGGTTATAACTGCCTTTAATAGCTCAGGGGAATCCGGTTTATCCGGTGAGGTTGCCAGGGAACGTTTGAAGACATATGGGCCCAATGTCTTACCTGAATCGGCTCCTCGCTCCGGGCTTAGTATCTTTTTTGATCAACTAAACTCTCTTCCTGTAGCTCTTTTAACTGTAGCGGCGGGTATTTCCCTTTTTACCGGTGGACTTGCAGATGCAGTGGTTATTATGGGGGTTGTTGCCATCAACGCAACGATTGGTTATATAACAGAAACCCAATCGGAGAAAACCATTCATGCTCTCAAGAGCTTAATCAGACCTTCCGCTTTGGTAATCCGGCAGGGTTACCTCCAGGAAATAAGGGCAGAGGAAGTCGTTCCAGGAGATGTGCTGGTCCTTAGACCCGGAAGCTACGTGGTTGCTGATGGTCGACTCATTGAGAGCCATCATCTTAGTATAGATGAATCTGCTCTAACCGGGGAAAGTGTGCCGGTTCTTAAAACCTCTCAACCTATTCTCTCTTCAAAAGCTGTCCCTTTGGCCGATAGAGTAAATATGGTTTATATGGGAACTTTGGTTACCGGGGGACAGGGACTTGCCGTTGTTGTGGCTACTGGTAAGTTTACGGAGATGGGCCAGATTCAAACCCTTGTTGGAGAGGCGGAAACCCCTGAAACTCCCATGGAAAGGCAGTTAAACAGAATGGGACGTCAGCTGGTTCTGATAGGTGGTACGATTTGTGGTTTGGTTTTCGTAATTGGACTCCTGCGGGGATATGGTTTCACTCAAATGCTGACCACCTCTATCTCTCTGGCCGTAGCTGCTGTTCCTGAAGGACTTCCAACCGTTGCAACCACCACCCTGGCCCTGGGTATTCGGAATATGCGGAAACAGAAAGTTCTTATCCGCCATCTCGATGCTGTAGAGACTCTGGGTTCTGTTCAAACCCTTTGTTTGGATAAGACAGGAACCATTACTTTGAATAAAATGGCTGTGGTTGCTATCCATACGGGAATGAAATCCTTGAGAGTATCCGAGGGCAAATTCATGACGGGAAAGGAGTCGATTAACCCTTTCACCTGTGAAGAATTATTGAGGTTGATTCATATCTCAGTTCTCTGTAATGAAACTGAAATCATTAGAACAGACAATGAGTATATTCTTAAAGGTTCTCCTACTGAAAATGCGCTGATTCACATGGGGATCAGTGCGGGGGTTGATGTGATAGAACTTCGGAAAGTACATCCCATAGTGAAGATCAGTCACCGTTCCGAAAATCGTAACTTTATGAGCACCCTTCATAGGACTCATGATATAGGGGAATCCGGTAAGTCTTCTCTGCTTCTGGCCTTAAAAGGGAGTCCTACAGAGGTTTTATCCCTTTGTGATTGGCAGATCAAAGATGGAATAAAGATCCCACTTACGGAAGAGGATCGACTACGCATAGAAATGGAGAATGAATTCATGGCCGGAGAGGCCCTTCGGGTTCTGGGGGTTGCCCATACTTACTTCGATGAGGGAGAGGAAAATCTTAACGTCCAGAAAGGGTTGATATGGCTCGGTCTTATCGGGATGATAGATCCCATAAGAAAAGGGGTCAAGGAAGTTCTTGGAGTTCTTCACCAAGCCGGAATCAATACGGTCATGATAACAGGAGATCAAAGCCCGACGGCTTACGCCATAGGAAAGGAACTCCATCTAAGTCAGGATAAGCAACTGGAAATTCTGGATTCAACCCATCTTACCGAAATGGACCCGGAGATTTTAAAGGGATTAGCCGAACGGGTACACGTTTTCGCAAGGGTCAGCCCTGCCCATAAGCTGCGGATTGTTCAAGCTCTCCAGAGGGCCGGAAAAGTCGTTGCCATGACAGGCGATGGAATTAATGATGGACCGGCTTTAAAGGCAGCAAATATCGGAATTGCCATGGGAAAGACAGGGACCGATGTGGCTCGAGAAGTAGCCGATATTATACTTGAAGACGATAACCTCGAAACTATGATTGTTGCCCTAAGCCAGGGACGGACTATTTATAATAACATACGGAAATCGGTTCATTTCCTCTTGGCTACTAACCTGAGTGAAATCATGGTGATGTTTGTGGCCCTTACGGCAGGTCTGGGTCATCCTTTGAACGCCATGCAACTCCTGTGGATTAACTTAATTTCGGATATCTTTCCAGGTCTTGCTCTTGCTCTGGAATCTCCAGAACCTGATATCCTTAGCCGACCTCCCCGAGACCCCGAGGAACCTATCCTTAAAACATCCGATTTTAAAAGAATAATCTTCGAAGCGGGAACAATAGCCGGTGGTGCCTTGGGAGCTTATGGTTACGGGATTCTAAAATATGGTCGGGGGCCCCAGGCAAGTACTCTGGCCTTTATGGGATTAACCTCAAGTCAGCTTCTTCATGCTATGAGTTGCCGCTCTGAGAAATACGGTTTATGGGATAAAGGGAAACTTCCGTCTAACACTTATCTTACGATGGCTTTAGGAGGCTCCTTTGCATTACAAATCGTCGCTCTCCTGATTCCAGGAATCCGGAATCTCCTCGGCATTACCCCTATAAGTCTGACTGATAGCCTGGTCGTAGGGAGTAGTGCCCTGGTTCCGCTTATATTAAATGAAATAACGAAAAATAAAAAGATATTCTAAGAATCGTTTGATAGAAGCCATGTGAAAATGATCCTGGGTTGGTGAAGAAAGCTACTTCCAACCGAGATTATCCCCTAAATTTACTCCTAATTAAGGGTAGGCATTTATGAAAAAAGATTTCATGTTTACATCGGAATCTGTCACGGAAGGGCATCCTGATAAGCTTTGTGATCAAATCAGTGATGCCATCATCGATAGATTCCTTCAACAGGATCCTTATTCCAGTATTATTGCGGAATGTGCAGTATCTACGGCTATCCTCTTCATAGCGGCCCGATTTGCATCTACCGCCAGCGTGGATATTCCAAATACTGCAAGACAGGTCATCAGTCAAGTCGGTTATGAATACCCGGATTTTAACAGTAAGACTTGCAGTATTGTAACCAGTCTTAAGGAGTCACCCCTAGAAGAGCAAATGTATTTTGACGAAAAAAAGCTGTCAGAGGAGGAAATAGACCAGATTCCTGTAAAAAACCAGGTTACGGTTTTTGGCTTTGCATGTGACCAAACTCCCGCCCTGATGCCTCTTCCAATCTGGCTTGCCCATAAGCTTGCAAGGCGGATTACCTCCGTAAGATTCCAAAAAATACTCCCCTATCTCACTCCCGATGGCAAGACCCAGGTAGGCGTCGAATATAGAAATCGTAAGCCCTATCGGATTCATAGTATCACAGTTATAGCCAGTCAAAATAAACCCAAAGATCCCGATTTAGCGAAGCTGAGAGAAGATCTCCGGGAGGTTATTATTGGTCCGGTATTTCAAGATGAAGAAATTCAGCCCGACGAAAAAACCCGAATATTCATCAACCCAGATGGCCCACTCATTATAGGCGGTCCCTCCAGCCACTCTGGCCTTACCGGAAGAAAAACGGCCATAGATACCTATGGAGAATATTCTCGACATAGTGGTGCTGCTCTGAGCGGAAAGGATCCTATGCGAATAGATCGGATCGGTGCCTATGTAGCCCGATATGCTGCTAAAAATGTGGTTGCCGCCGGCCTTGCCTCTGAATGCGAGGTTCAGTTAAGTTATTCCATCGGCCTTTCACGACCCGTAAGTGTTCAGGTAGAAACCTTTGGCACAGGTAAAATCCCCGATGAAGAAATCATGACGCGCATTCAGAAACATTTCGATTTTCGCCTTGCGGGGATCATTAAACAATTTAACCTGAGATTTCTTCCTGCTACCGTTAAGGGAGGTTTCTATAGAAAACTGGCTGCCTATGGCCATGTTGGCAGGATGGATTTGGGACTTCCCTGGGAAGTTACCGATAAGGTTCAGGTTCTATCCGGATCATAACCCTCCACGGTCCAGTTCCGGGATAACTTGTTGGGTTTGATAAGGGCCAGAACTGCCTTACCGACCTTGGTTAAAAAATGGGAATAAAAGGGTAAGTTTATTTCACCCTTGAAAATTTGGTACCAAAAGATAAAGTGATGAAGGGAAGCACCCTGTTATATAAGAACCTTTATGAAGGAGAGAGAAGAGCCTTCTAAGGCTTCTTCTACCAAGGTTCCAAAAAAAGCTTTCCAAATTACCTTACCTATTTTTGCGACTATATCCCGTATATATTGATCATTTGTTACCGCCCGGGACCAGTCAAAATAATCTTGCTGATTCAGGGTATTCAAGATTTCTTCCGAGTTCACTACCTCAGGATCATAGTGAATAACAATACTCCCTGTAAGAGGGTTTACAAGGGTTGAAAGAATGCCAGGTATCGAGTGAAGAATTCTTTGGATGGCTTTAGCCTGCTGAGAGCTGCTTTTAGCAACAGGAGTCTTGATGCGTAGTCTTCCTGGAATGTTATGAATATAATAGCTCATTTTATCCCTCCTTCATTAGGGTTTTCAGGTACGTTCTGCACTCTGGATAATTTGAACACCTGAATCGAAGGGTTTTTTCTTCCCTCTTATAGAGATGCATGAACTTTCCACAGGTAGGACAGGTAGGTCTATTCCTTACCTCAGATTTTTTGGCTCCAAAGGTAAATTGCTTTCCACATAAGAGGCATAGGAAGCGCTGTTTTCCTGTTCGTGCCTTTCCATATCGATAAATTGCATCTGAACTACAATAAGGACACTTCACATGAAGTCCCTCTAATTTCAAGTGAAATTCTTCTGATGTATATAACTTGCTCATAATCTGGCCGATAGCTCCGAGAATTTGAATCTGATAGGCAGGGGCATAAGTTCTATATTGTTAATAGCAACCGACCATTATGCCATTATGAATGATTCGTTAAATTTCTGTTAAACCCCATCGAAAAAGTAAAGGATGCCGTCAGGGTAAAGTAGAGAGATAAATTCGTACGGAGTCTTTAGATACGCCCGGGAGAAACAAAAAAAATATTGGACCTGACTCTTCCAACTTTCCTTCCCTCCCAAAAAAAGAGAGAGTGAGGTCCCCAAGCCCTCTCCAAATTCTCCTTTCCTGACACAAAAAGGGTTAGGCGAGGAAAAACCTATTCCTGAAAGGGGACAGGAGGCTTTCAAGAAGATCCGGTAAAAAAGGAAATAAGAGAAACTGACCTTAACAGACTTGTATCAGTTTAACCCCGGGGTACTGAATCAAAGTCTTTAGAAGTTTCTTAAAAGCACTGACTTCTTTAAAAACCGTATAAAAAGCGAATTTAGCTTTGAGAGGCAGGAGTCGTTAATTGTTGGTTCTTTTTGCCGATAAAAATTGCAAGGATGAACCAGATGACCACAAGCCCAAGGTTTACCAGGGCAAAATTTTTGGTGTTGAAGGCCAGCTTATTGACCCCGACATAGACCAATCCTGCGGAGAGAACATCTCCGGCCCGCACAAAGAAGGTGTCAACAGCCTGTTTAGCTTTGTATTTTTCTTCTCGTGTAGTGGGTAAAAACAAAGCGTTGCGAACGGTATTTTGTAGACTATAGTCGGTTGCATTCTCTGCAATCTTTACCCAACGGACTACACCCAAGATGGGATAGAAGGCAAGTAAGGCATAACCACTCAGGGCAATTATTGGTAGAATAAGGATCGCAATCTGTATGCCCAGGTATTTGAGGATACGAGAAACCAGGAAAAGCTGGGCCAGGAGTCCCAACATGTTTACCCAGGTAAAAAAGTCCGAGTAAAACTTTCCTATAAATTCTTTTTCGGAGAGCCCTCCCGAGTTTCCTGAAGCTACTGCCTCAATGGCCGCCTTTGATACCGTTTTTCCCAGGATATATTCTCCGTTGGTATTTACCCAGTTCAAAAATAACATAAGGCAGGCGATTAAAAGCAGGTACTTACTCTTAATAACCAGTTGAAAGCCGCCTCCTTTGCCAATGGGCGCTTCTCCTGGTGACAAGGCAGGTTTCGGTCCCGCCTTTATTTTAACTTGGTATTGTTCTCGCTGATCGATGAAATTTGTAATGAGAAGGCTTAGAATCAAAATAGCTGCACCGACCAAAAGAAGTTGATACACTCCGAGCAGGCCGATAAGATGGCTGGTAATAAAACTTCCAAATACAGCTCCTGAGGAAGCCCCAAAGGCTACAATAGGGAAGAGACGTTTTCCTTCTTCTGGAGTATAAAGGTCGTTGGCAAAGGACCAGATTTGAGCTATAACCATCAGGTTAAAGATTCCCATCCACAAATAAAACACAACTCCCAGGGGGACATTAAGATGGGCGAGAAGGTAGAAAAATACCAGACAAGCAGTGAAGAAAACCGTAACAGTATTGATAAGTCGGCGTCTTGTGAAACGGCTTGCCAGTGCAGAATAGAGGGGTACTGCACCGAGAAGTAAGAGAGCCTGCCCCGCCGCCGCATAGCTTTTTATCTCGGCACCTCCTCCCGCAAGGATCAGGGCTTCACGTACAGGTTTAAGGACGTAATAAGCAGTCAGAATAAGAAACAGGTTTATGGTCAATAGAAGGACGGTCGGTCCTTCCCCGGCTCGAACTTCGGTGAAGAGCCCAAGGAACTGCTCTAGCACGCTCTTTCTGGATCTGACTTCTACAGTCCTCATAAACTCCTACCCGGAAATCCGTTTTCTTTGATCCGGATAGGCCTTACATCGGATCAATGAAGACGGGTTTCTCCTCTGACTTTTGGTTAAATCCAGGGCAGTCTCCGTTTTCCTACTTTAATTCTCTCTCTCAATGCCTACAACGGTTCTATGTGAACCGTTTCGTATAAACACTTCTACCTTCTTCTTCCAGTTTACCTGGTTTTTACTTATCGTTCGTATCCTTACCATCCAATAGGGAGAACCATCCTGTGGAAGAGGTAAAGAAGGAGAAGATAGCGATTGAGGGGGACCTAAGGGTTCCGATGAGCCTCGTTGATTATCGAATCGGAACCATTGATACTCATAAGCTTCCACCGGAGCCAGCTTAGCCTCTACTCCCAGGTTTTTGAAGTTTAAAGTTCGGGTCTCGTCGTTTAGTTGAAAATCATCCAGGGGATTAATCTGACTCAAGTAGTACTGAATAATCTTATCTCTTCTTCGAAGGAGGGTTTCAATCAGGTAGTTCTCGGCTTCTGGATTGGAGATTTGTCCGGTTTTCACAATGGCCCGGATGGCTTCATCATTGAAATGCATGACGGTACGGGTTGCCCAAAAGGCATCTTCGTTCTGCATCCGAATGAATGCAGGATTGGGATAGTTGGGTTTCCAACTCTCCGGTCTGAAGAAGGAAGATTCGAATCTTCCTATCTCGGGATAATTGGGATATTTGATATGCTGCCAGGGACGACCTTTAAATCCTAACGTCAAAGCAGACTTCCATATAGGGTCCCATTCCAGGAGATAGGCAAAACCTTCACGACGTGCATTGGGTTTTACAGAGGCACTACCCAGCGTGGCGCCAAAATCGATGAGGTAATGTTTAACATAACTCCGTCCTTCCTCGGTGACGTACATATCCAGAGAGTTAATACTGCGGGAGTCGTTGTGATTCAACCAGGCAGCAAAGACGCGTAGTCCCCGTAACTCGCGCCGATCTTCATGGGGGAAAATATCGTTGGGGTCATCACTTCGTGTTCCATAATATTTAAAAGGCCCTAACGGCTCTCCAGGAAGTTTAAGGCTTGCAACAACTTGAATGGTTCCATCTGGACGTTTAGGAACCTTCTTGAGAAGCTCTACGACATCCTCCAGGGTCATCTTTCTTTTCTTGCCATCTTCCCCGGTAACCACGGCTTCGGGATCGATTTGAAGTTGATCTGGTTGCAGAAAGGCCAGATAGTTTTCGGGCACGTTATATCCAAAGGCATAGAAAAACTTGGTGCTGATTACCTCGGTAGAGGTTGCCATCTGGGGATATTGTAAAGGATCGAACTTGATAAAGTAGATATCTCCTCGTCCATCTCGGATTACAAACCCGGGTGTAATTCCTTCGGATTTAGCTTTAATAATCGTCCAGGGTTGCGACCTGTCAGGTCCATCCCCCCGGTTGGGACCCCGAACCAATTGCTCCACGGTCATGGGATGAAGTCCAATTCGGTTGGTAAACCAACTGGAATCAGGGACCTCTCCCAAGGTATTAATATTTTGAGCCCGCCGGTTAAAGCTACCCCCTGGGTCTGCAAAGGTGTTCTCCAGGAAGTCATAGACCTGGCTTAACTCAATTTGCCGGGGCTTAGGGATGGAAAATCGATCGGGATCTACCCAGATGGGATCATCCGGTAAGAATTTTGGGCCTTTATCGGTTGTTGAAGGTTGCCTGTCTCCCTTGAGCTGAGGGGAAAGATATGTGGCCGGTTGGTTCTGACTTTTAGCGATGGCCCACGGATGGCCCATGGTACCCAACAATAATATCAAACTGATGACCTTGAAAGGTCGTTCGAACCATTTTTTATTCTTTGTATTCTTTACCATGGTTATCCATACAAAAGTCTGAAGTCACCTCATTTTCCTTTGTGAGGTGATCTAAAACATTCTAAGAGTTTAGAACGACGATCCGAATTTAAAATGAAACTCAGTGCCCTCGCCGCTATGACCTACATCAAATCTGAAGATGACTGCCGAAGGGGCCTTAATTCTGATTCCAAAACCGTAGCTGTTCTCTAAGTCCTTGAAATTAAAATCTGAACGGTCGGGAAAGACTTTTCCCGTATCATAAAAGAGGGCAAGTTCTAAAGCTGAGGCAGCCTCAAAGCGATATTCTGCCGAAAGGTACAACAGGTCGTTATCTTGAAATCGGAAGGTAGCAAAACCCCGAAGCGTATCACCTCCACCGAGCGTTTCTTGAAGATAGAAGGGAACCTGGCTCCCCTTGTCCGCATCGCTCAAGGACGTGAAGAAACGTAAAGCCAGTATCTGGGATCTTGAAAATAATGGCAGGAATTGCCGGGTTTCGAAGATAAAACGGTTAAAGTCAAATTGACTTTTATCCACATCATCAAATCGAGTAAATGAAAAACCTACCAAACCCCCTTTATGAGGATTCCCGGATACATCCCGGTAATCAAAGAGTACAAAGGGTCTCAAGAGAAAAAAATCTGGTTGCTCTGTCAATCCCGGCGCCGAAGTCTCGTTGAATAAAGCCTGGGTATCCGGAAAACGATCATCGGTCCCGCCACCGATATCGAATTGTTGAAACCCTAACCGGGTCCCTACTCGAAGCCATCGAGAAAATCTATATCCTATAACGGCATCATAGGAAGTGTTCTTGAGCCTGAAATTCGACCGATCTTCTTCTCTGGATTGGGGCCCAATACCGAAAAAGTCCTCTTGGGGAAAATCCCGATAACGAAGGTCCACGTAATAAAAGGAACCTCGTTGTTTTATCGGAATATCTCCCAATTGGTAGATACGCTCGGAGCGAATAGACTCCAAAAGAAGTCCGGGCTCCGCTTGTGGAATCTTTCCAAATTGAAAGGCATATTCTTGATAACCATGCAATGAGCCAGCTGCCGAGAGTTGAAGGTCAAGGGATGAATCGCCCAAATCGGGTTTCCAATAACGAACCCCCAGGGAGATACCAGATCCTGTACTAATACTTCCGGCTTGAGGGTAGAATCCTTTGTAGTTAAGATGTAAGAGTTTGTCGAGATTTTGTTCTACCCAAAGGAAATCCCTTTCCAATCCTGTCTGACGATAAGGCTCGATTTTTTGAAGCTTTTGAAGACGCTGTTGTTCTAGCTGTTCGGTTCGACTGCCCGGGCCTTCCTCTGAGGCACTTAAAACTCCACCCGGGATAAGTAGAAGAATGATGAGAAAGAGCTTTTGTATCATGGGTATGACTTATGTGGATAAACCGTCAGGATCAAGTTTTCCTCAATTTTTCCTCCGCGTTTTAATTTGTCAACATTTAATTATCATACATTCAACTTATAACAGGTTATAAAAGATCACGATCAGGATGTACTAAAAGAAATTTGGATACATCTCTTTCCTTTATAAGTTATAAAGTATAAAGCAACTTTATTTTTTGGCAAGTTTTATAAGTAAAAAGTAGGGGCGTACGGCCGTACGCCCCTACTCTTCTGGGTTAACCTCTAGTTTCGACAAACATCTTTTCTGCAACCAGGGACACGCAGGAGGTTCAGCTAAGCCTTATCCTGGCGCGTGTGGGGAAACACCCCCCCTTCCCCCTCGAGGGGGGGTGTTCAGACCAAAAATAAGGCTTTTCCCCTTCTTAGCTTGATAGGTATGCCGTTTACCCCATGCCATGGCCTGTCCCAAGCTCAAGGGAAATAGGTGGAGGGAAAATTAGGATGGGGGGGCTCATATCCAAATGTCAGATCTGATTAAAGTTTAGGCATCTATTTACTAAGTTATAGGCAGTTTGTGTAATACTTTCTCTTTCTATATTTTACCTTATCCTCTTAGCTTTTATTTCCCAGCAGATCTAGAAGAAGGTGATTAAAAAATCATCAAAATTTTTATCAACCCACTACTCCGTCGTAATTAAATTTTAACCAGACAATGGCATTTAGGTTGCACTTTTAGGGATTTGCTGGTAAGCTGTTTTCAAGCATTATCTATCGGGTTTCAACCGCTCTGATAGAACGGAAAAGGTAAAGCCGCGGCCTGGAAGGTTCGAGTAAAATTCCCTTTTCTCCCTTTTATCGTAGGGAGAAGAAGGAGTAATCCTGGGCCGGGCAGATACATTTTTGGATTTGGAAAGTTGAGGAACCCCGTTTTCCATGGGAACAGAGGTTTCTCAATGAAGGAAAAGACATGTATTTAACCGAACGAGAGCAAGAAAAACTCTTGATATTTCTGGCCGGTGAGTTGGCCAGAAAGCGGCGAGCACGAGGACTCAAGCTTAATTACCCGGAAGCCGTTGCTTTGATTACCTCTGAGATCCTGGAGGGTATTCGGGACGGAAAATCCGTTACCGAGCTTATGGCTTACGGGGCGACTATCCTCACCCGGAACGATGTAATGGAGGGAGTTCCGGAGATGATTACAGAAATTCAAGTAGAAGGGACGTTTCCCGATGGGACGAAGTTGGTTACGATCCACGACCCGATAAGATCCTAGAAGGACAAAAACCCGGAAGTGTGGAGGCAGGAAGATACGAGGGCAGAAAGTTCCTGTATCTTTGAGTTTTCACGCTTCGAATCAGATGATTCCAGGTGAATATATTCTCAAAGAAGAAGATATTCTTGCAAATGTCAGTCGGAAGGTCATCGAGCTGGTTGTTACCAACACCGGAGATCGGCCTATTCAGGTAGGTTCTCATTATCACTTCTTTGAAGTGAACCGGTTTTTACAATTTGATCGAGAGAAAGCTTATGGTATGCGGTTGAATATCCCCGCAGGTACGGCGGTTAGATTTGAGCCCGGAGATCAGAAAAGGGTCGAGCTGGTAGAAATTGGAGGAAGCCGCACTATCTATGGGTTGAACGGTTTAGTTGGAGGCAATTTAGAGGAGAAGAAGGCCATAGCTCTAAAAAGGGGAGAATCCTATGTTAAGAATACCTAGAAGAACCTATGCGAATTTGTTTGGTCCTACCACAGGAGATAAAGTTCGACTGGCCGATACCGAATTGATCATTGAGATTGAAAAGGATTATACCCATTATGGAGACGAATGTGTCTTTGGGGGTGGTAAAGTCCTTCGGGATAATCTGGGCCAGTCGGCACAGCATACACGGGCCGACGGGGCCTTAGATTTGATTATTACCAATGCCATCATCCTGGATTACTGGGGAATTGTAAAGGCAGATATTGGAATTCGAGATGGTCGTATTTGGGGTATTGGCAAAGGAGGGAATCCGGGGGTCATGAACGGGGTGGATCCTTCCATGGTGGTAGGGCCTTCTACCGAGGTGATCGCCGGGGAAGGCTTGATCGTTACCCCGGGGGGTATTGATTCCCATATCCATTTTATCTGTCCGCAGCAGATCTGGGAAGCCTTATATGCCGGTATTACAACCATGGTCGGAGGCGGTACGGGGCCTGCTACGGGAACCAACGCAACCACCTGTTCCCCCGGAGCCTGGAATATTCACCGGATGTTGGAAGCTGTAGAAGGTTTTCCCATGAACTTTGGGTTCTTAGGAAAAGGGAATTCGGCCCTTCCCAAACCTCTTATTGAACAGATTGAAGCAGGAGCTATTGGATTGAAACTTCATGAGGACTGGGGGACCACCCCGGCTACCATTGATTGTGCCCTCTCGGTGGCAGAGGATTACGATGTACAAATTGCCATTCACACCGACACCCTGAACGAATCGGGATTTGTTGAAGATTCCATTGCCGCTTTTAAAGGTCGGACGATCCATACCTATCATACGGAAGGGGCAGGCGGGGGGCACGCACCGGATATCATCAAAGTTTGCGGGGAAGCCAACGTCCTTCCCTCTTCAACCAATCCCACCCGTCCTTTTACGGTTAACACTGTAGAAGAACATCTGGATATGATGATGGTGTGTCATCATCTAGATCCTAAAATTCCTGAAGATGTGGCGTTTGCCGAATCCCGGATTCGGGCAGAAACCATTGCTGCCGAAGATATTCTTCACGACCTGGGGGCCTTTAGCATGATGAGTTCAGATTCCCAGGCTATGGGTCGAGTAGGAGAAGTTATTATTCGAACCTGGCAGACGGCCGATAAGATGAAACGACAGCGAGGACGTCTCCCCGAGGAAACAGGAGATAATGATAACTTCAGAGTGAAACGATACATAGCTAAATACACCATTAATCCGGCTATTACCCACGGTATTTCCAGTTATGTGGGTTCTATCGAAATAGGGAAAATAGCCGATTTGGTACTTTGGAAACCGGCGTTCTTCGGAGTAAAACCGGAAATTATCCTCAAAGGGGGATTCATCGCAGCCAATGCCATGGGTGATCCCAACGCTTCCATACCAACTCCCCAACCGGTTATCTATCGCCCCATGTTTGGCTCCTTCGGAAAGGCTCCGGCAAGTACGGCTTATAGCTTCGTATCGGAAATATCTCTGAAGAAGGGAATCTCGTTTAAACACGAACGTCCCCTTCTACCGGTTAAAAATTGCCGTAATATCGGAAAAAAAGATATGAAACTCAATGCCTATCTTCCGAAAATGGAGGTTGATCCGGAAACCTACGAAGTTCGGGCAGACGGGATACTCTTGAAATGCGAACCGGCTTCAGTACTCCCCATGGCTCAGCGATACTTTCTCTTTTAAAGACGGGGGGGATGAAAAGTAGGACATTTTTGTCCGTATCTTGTTTCTGGACTCCTCTCTCGAAATACCCCTGAGGTTCTGCTGCAAACTCTCCTTGCACTGCGGCAGGACCTCTAGACCTTATTCTCGATTAAGATTGGATCACAAGAAAAAGTACGGGCGGACGGCCGTCCGCCCGTACTCTGAGTTATAGGCATAGCCCTGGGTCTTTACCTTTTATATGATCCTGGTTCAAGAACTCAAGCGATGGGATCTGACCGGAAAAGAAATTGAATATATTCCCATGACCTGGGAAGACCGGCAGAGGACCCGGCAGCGAATTAAAACAAAAAGCGGACTGGAATTAGGTCTGACTTTACCCACGGGAACCCTTTTACAGCCCGGGGACGTCCTTCACGTCGAAGGAAATCTTGCTTTTATCGTGGCTGCCCGTGAGGAAGATGTGCTGGTGATTAAACCCGACGATTGGAGAGAAGCCGCCCTGGTAGCTCATCACATAGGCAATCAACATAAAACCATTGCCATCGAGCCGGACGGTATTCTCGTTCTCTATGATCTTCCTCTGGAAGTTTTTTTAAAAAAAATAAAAGTTACCTTCCGGCGAGAGCTTCGTCCCTTTAAGCCACACTTTCAAAGTCATTCCCCATGACAAAAAAAGAATTTAATTTTTCCTAAAATATGGGCCTTCGACATCTTCGACTTCTCCAAATAGCCGATTCTCTCTTCCCTATTGGAGCCTACTCTTTCTCGGAAGGGCTAGAAGCCTATGCTCAATCCCATAGCCTTTCTAAGGAAAATCTGCTAAAGTTATTAACGACCGCTCTCCGACAGGGAAAAGGAAAAGGGGATGCCCTGGCTTTAAAGTTAACCCTGGAAGCACTCGAGAAGCAGAACCTGAAAGAGGTTTTGGAGCTGGATGGGTTATTGACAGCCCTTAAACCGGTAAAAGCTTTCCGTGAGTCCAGTATTCGAATGGGGATCCGATTTTTAAAAACCCTTCAAGAGGTCTATCCGGACCCTCTTCTGAGCCAACTCCTCCAGGCTATCACCCAGGGAAAAATGCAGGGACATTATGCCATAGCCTATGGAGCCGGATGCTTCATTTTGAAAATTCATAGGGAAGAAGCCCTACAGACCTACCTTTCCTCCTGGACACTTTCCATGATCTCGGCGGCCATTCGCCTCTTTGCTTTAGGACAGGTAGAGGGACAGAAGCTTATCCGGGATCTTCATCCTATCATATGGGAGGTAGTCCATCGGGTCCTTACAGGTAAAAAGGAAGATCTAGCTCCATTTACCCCGGCCCTGGATATCCGGGGAATGCAACACGAATTCTTGTATACGCGGTTGTTCAGGTCCTAGAAATTATCTCTAACCTCCTTTCTTGAATCCGACCAAAAAGAAGGGTGACATTTTGCCTTACGGCAGGGACATGTAACCCTCCATTCCGGCTTTTGTTCAGCCCTTTTGAAATGGGTTCTTGAGTTTTACCCTATTCTACCCTGACCTTTATAACCTCTGAAAAGAGAATACGCCCCGAAGGTCCCAGGATCCCTCCCTTGAGCCCTATCTGGGAAGCTTTTTCGGTTCCGTACAAGAAAGCTGCGGTAAGGGTATATTCTCCAGGGGTTTGAGGAGCTTTCAAGGTGTAAATAACCCTTGCCTCCGGAAATTTTTTCTCAGCAAGGTCGGATTTGATTCCGTTAACCAAAATAAAGTTGATATTCCTCTTAAGTTCCGGAAGACGCTTCTCCAACCACCAAGTTTGAGATTTTCCATCGGGTCCAATAACCTGAGGAGCTTCCAGGATTTCCCAGCCAGTTGCAGACACAGGACTTGCCTGATCTCGTAGATTAATATCGACGAGCATAATTCCTATCACCGGGCCTGCTCCTCCCTGGGTGGTAACCATGACCTTAATCGTCTCTCCCGGTTTGGCAGATGGGGGGGCCTGGAGGGAAACTTTGGCATTTATATCTACCATTCTGACATCTTCCAGTAATCGAGCCCGATCCTCGGGACTGACCTGCTCGTAGGGCCCTTTTCCATCCCGGATAGCTTTATAATGCTTATATTCGATCAATTGCTCTGGAATCTTCTCTGGAGGAAGATCTCTTAGATACTCTGGATCTGCAACGGAATGACAGGAGGCACAAAAAGGTCCCGCGTTGGTTACATACTGAACCGGACCTTTAGGATAACCGGAGATCGGAGGATTCAGAAAAAAGGTTCCTAAGAAGAGAAAACCTGCATAAATTCCTGCTTTCTTTAAGCGGACTCCCATGACTCCTGATCTGAAAGGCGAATAAAATGAAATAACCCCCGAATCATTTCATTCGCGAACCTTGATGACAATTTCTTCGGGTTTAACCATGTCCAACTCTTCCCGGGCAATCTTTTCGGTCCAGAAAGGATCCTTACGTAGGGATAGGATTTCATCTGCCAGATTTTTATTTTCTTCTTCGAGCTGGTGGATTTCTTCTATCAATCTTGCCTTGATTCGCATCACCTCGTGAACTTTAAAAATTCCCGTTTCTTTAGAAAGTAATCCCTTTAATAAAAAGATCAAAATAATCGATAAAACAAAGTAAATCACCGAGTCAACACCCAATTTTGAAAACATTAAAACAAAAGACAAAGGGCAAAAGACAACAATGAGCCTAGTTATTTTTACCTTTTGCCCTTTGCAATTTCCGGTAAAAAGTATAAGCGATTTTCCAACCAAAGAGAGGCAAAAATCAAGAGATTTTTAAAAGTTTTTTCTCTTTTAATCAAATCACAGAAGGAAAGGAAGATCTGAGGAGGGCTTAAGGTCGTGTATTTCCCAATAGGACTTGCAGGAATCCGGATTCCTTCTTTAGGGAAGTTAAACCCCAAAGGGGAATTTTGATAGGGGAGACCCCATGCCCAAAACGGTATCAAGGGACTGACTGCAATCTCTCTATTATTTAGGAATTAGGGATTGGGAATTGGGGGAATTAAATCTCCAATTCCTAATCCCTAATTCCCAATTCCTAGTAGATTTTTTCTGGGGTCTCGGGTCCTGTCTGGAAGGTTCTCTAGGTGTGATTCCTGTAAGGAGTTATCCCACCCAGACGTATTTCCCCGTGGCTGAAGCCAAGATATCCCCGTCTGGGGACTGAATTTTACCTTCGGTTTCGAGAATATTTCTTTTCCTGCCGGCTACCCATCCCATGATGTAAATCTCTTTTCCAATGGGAACGGGTTTTGAAAATCGGGTCTCCATGCGAGCAGTTGAAACCCTACCGGGCCGGCTGGCATAAAGAGCGGCATAGGCCATGGCTTCATCTAAAAGCGTACATATGATTCCTCCATGGGCAATACCGTTATAACCCTGGTAAGGGGTCGAGAGGATGGTTTTTGCACGAACAACCCCTTTTTCTACTTCATGAAATTGAAGTTTAAGCCCTACCTGGTTATCCTGTCCACATCCAAAACATCTGTCTGCACTGGCTCGGATTTCCTCAAAGGTCATTGCATTGAGCTAAGGAGTCTAAAGTACCTAAAGCATAAAATTAACTTTGACTCACTTTAGGCCCTTCAGAGCGCTTGAGAACTTAAAATGTTACAGATATTTTAAACGTTAAACCGTATCTCCATCACATCTCCATCCTGGACTATGTAGTCTTTTCCTTCCAGTCGAAGAAGCCCTTTATTTCTGGCAGCTGCCAGAGACCCACTTTTAATAAGGTCTTCATAGCTAACCACTTCAGCCCGGATAAATCCCTTCTCCATATCTGAATGGATAACTCCCGCGGCTTGTTGAGCTTTGGTTCCTTTTCGAATCGTCCAGGCCCGTACTTCTTCCTTACCTGCAGTCAGAAAAGAGATGAGTCCTAAAAGCTCATAGGAAACCCGGATCAGCCGGGTTAATCCGGATTCCTTGATCCCCAGGTCTTCCATAAAAGCCTTTTCGGTTTCCTTATCCCCTAATTGAGAAATCTGGCTTTCTATTTCTGCACAAAGCTCGATGACAGGGATACCCAGGCTTTGGTATTTTTCTTTTAAATCCCGATAACGCTCCGGGAATTTGAGTTCTTCCTCACCGATATTTAAAACGATCAGCATGGGCTTGGCCGTTAAAAATTGGAAACCTTTGATGAGTTTTTTTTCATCTTCCGATAACTCCAACTGCCGAATGGGAATGCCGGCTTCCAAATTTTGTTTCAATTTGGTTAGAAGTTGAAGTTCTGCGACTCCCTCCTTTTCTCCTTTCTTCTTGATATTGATTTCAACCCGTTCCATCCGTTTTTCCACAATATCCAGATCCGACAGAGTCAGTTCCAGATTGACGGTGGAAATATCTCGTTCCGGATTAATGTCTCCGCCGGCGGGAGGAACCTTATCATTCTTAAAGGTTCTTACGACATGAATCAGTGCATCCACATTTCGGATGTGAAACAGAAGTTCCTTACCTAATTCCCCCTTCACACCCCCCTCTCGTCTCAATCCGGCTATATCGATATACTCCACAGTAGCCGGCGTCACTTTTTTTGGTCGGAACATTTCGGCCAGCCTATCCAGTCGTTCATCGGGTACTTTTACAATACCGATGTTGGGTTCCGCATCGGCGGGCGTAAAGGTACCCGTCTGTACCTGGCGCCCCGTAAGTACATTAAACAACGTTGTCTTTCCACTGTTTGGAAGACCGATAATACCTAACTTCATTAACTTCAGTGGGCTAAAGTGTCTGAATTAACTTCAGTGCCCGAAGGATCTTTTAATTTTAATTCCTTTTAGGTTCTTTAGGGCACTTAAAAACCCAAAACACTTTAGGCGTTAATCAATTTTCTTCTGAGAATTTCCAGGCTCATCATGGCAATTCGGGTCTGCACGAAACTTGCAGGCCCTCCCATTCCATATTTTTCTGTAACAGGTTGCGGACCCAACCCTGCAATAGAGATAAAGGTCGTGGGAGGGGTCTCCGGGGGTTGTTTCTCATTCCAGTTGAGGATTCCCGCAACCCCCAACCCCAAGCTAGCACCGGTGAGGGATCGAATTCTAGAAGCCATCTCCTCGGCTACCCGGGCACTGGCCAGACCCTGTTCCTGGATCAACTCCCGAGGAACTCCCAACAGGCTTACGACTGCCTCTTCTGTCAAGGTAGTCACACAACCTCTAAGGATAGAGAGGGCTTCCGGGGTAGTCGATAGCTTGGAAGCAATAAGTCCACCCGTGTTAGATTCCGCCACGGCCAGGGTCTTATTTTGCCTTTTGAGGGTTTCTGCCACAACCCCTTCCAAAGTATCTTGATCGGTTCCAAAGATCTGGTTAGGGAGTCGTTCCCGGATTTTTGCTTCCATCTCTGCAATAAGTCGATCTGCCGTAGCTTCATCCTCTGCCTTTGCAGTAATCCGAATATCTACCTGGCCTACATGGGCCAACAGTCCTACAGTAGGATTGGAACTGTTGACAATAAGATCTCCGATTATATGGTCTATCCTGCTTTCTCCGATACCACTGTTCTTTAAAACCTTTGATTTAATAAGCCCCTTCAATCCAAATCTCTTTTTTAAGAAAGGAATAACGGTCTTCTCCATCAGATACTTCATTTCCGATGGAACTCCCGGGATACTGATAATAACCCCCTTTTCATCATCCACGATAAACCCAGGGGCTGTTCCTACGGGATTTTCAATGGGGATGGCCCCTTCCGGGATAAATGCCTGTTTTCGGTTATTCGGACTGATACTGGTAAAACCCCGACTTCTAAATATTGCTTCAATTTGATCCATCAAATGTTGCTGAAAAACTAGCTTACGTCCCGTTGCTTCGGCTACCATCTCCCGGGTTAAATCATCTTCGGTAGGTCCTATCCCTCCCGTTGTAATTACCACTTGAGACCGGTTATGAGCCCGCTCCAAAACTTCTTTTATGCGACCGGCATTATCCCCAACCGTTGTTTTGTAAAAAAGGTTCAACCCAATGGCGTTAAGTTGCTGCGCAATATAGGTTGCATTGGTATCAACGATTTGTCCTAATAAAAGCTCCGTACCGATAGCAACAAGTTCGGCTTGTACTTGCATAGGATCCCTCCTTGTCCTGTTCGGCTTTCGCCTCTGAGTTTAAAGTTTTTCTAAAGCCTTCTGGTAGATCAATTTGCAAGTAAATTCAAATTTATTTAAAGCTTTTACTCCACGGCCTTTAAACGGATTAGTATTTTCCAGCTTTACCCGACCCAACTCCTTTAGACCCTATAATCCCTTTCACAAAGGAATCCATTTACCTGTGGGAGTTATTCTGACAACTTCACTTCCCTTCAAACGGGTGACCGGCGAGTTTCTTTCCTTATCAAAAGTAAGGCCTGGGGAAGTTTTAAGGTTTTTTGCAAAAATAAGAACTTTTTTATCTGAAGTTACTTTAATAACTCCGTTGGTACTCCAGCAGGCCCTGAAGAAGTTACCCTGCTTATCAAAACCTCTTCCGGTAGGAAGTAAGCTTATGAAGGAGAATCTGGCTCTATAGAAGTCTCCCTCAGCCTCTGAGGAAAGGTCGAAAGGAGCGTTATATGCAGGCAGTGGAGTTTCGATATTTCCGGATTTTAAACCATAAGCTGGATAAATAGATATGCCTATTCCAATCCTACTCCTCTGTATCAACTGGAGACCGTTTTGCATATTTAACTTTAATACGGTTATCTTCAACGGGCAACAGAAAAATCATGTAACTATACCAATTTAGTAGGTGTCACTTTTTCTGTCTGAACACCCCCCCCTCCAGGAGGGACTGACATAGGGTTGCTGCTGCTGAATCCCCCCTGGAGGGGCAGAGGGTACTTCTTTTTCCACCTACTAAATGGATACGGATACAAAAATCATCCAGGTGAATAATGACCCTGATTTTCCATTGACTTAGCCGTTAAATTATTGTAAATATGGATCTATGGACCATCTTGTGGAGCTTTACTTAAATTATCTTACAGTGGAAAAAGGATTGGCTCAGAATTCGCTGGAGTCTTATCGACGGGATCTAACAAAATATCTAAAATTTTTGGAAACTTCAAGGATTACGGACCTTACCCAGATTACTAAACGGGAGATCTGGAATTATAAGATCCGGCTCAAAGCCCAGGGACTGGCCCCCACTTCTATAGCCAGGATGATGGGTACTGTCAAAGGATTTCACCGCTTTCTAATCTCAGAAGGACTCACCCAGGAGGATCCGACCTTATATCTTGAATTTCCTAAAACTGAAAGTAAATTACCCCAAGTCATGAGTTTGAAGGAAGTAGACAGGCTGATGGCAGTTCCCGATGTTTCTACAACCAGTGGACTCCGGGATAAAGCCATGTTGGAGGTTTTATATGCCACCGGAGTTCGGGTTTCCGAGTTGATCTCCCTGACCCTCCAGCAGGTTAATTTAGAAATGGGATATATTATTTGTGTTGGGAAGGGATCCAAGGAACGTCTGATTCCTTTGGGAAGTGAAGCCATCTTATTTGTAAGACAGTATCTGGAGCGTGCCCGGGGAAAATTAGTTAAAAACCCTTCAGTGCCTTATCTTTTTTTGACCCGTTTTGGAGATAAATTTACCCGCCAGGGATTCTGGAAAATCATAAAAAAATACCTGCGCAAAGCCAGGTTAAACCCGGCGATTTCTCCCCATACGCTGAGACACTCCTTTGCAACTCATTTGCTGGAACGAGGCGCAGACCTCAGATCCCTACAAATGATGCTGGGGCATTCGGATATTTCCACAACTCAAATCTATACCCACATTGCCGGGCACCGATTGCGAGAGATCTATAACCGGTATCATCCCAGAGCTAATTGAAGGAGCCGATTAAACATAAATGGGTCATTTCCCTCGCCGTTATGCTGGGGCCGATGATGGAAGTCATTGACTCCAGTATTATCAATATTGCTCTTCCCAACATGATGGGGAGTTTGGGGGCAAATCTGGATGAGGTTACCTGGCTGGTGACCGGTTATATGGTAGCCAATGTAACTATTGTTCCCATTTCTGGTTGGCTGAGCATGCGGTTTGGTCGTAAGCGCTACTTCCTGGTTTCCATTTCACTTTTTACCATAGCGTCGGTTTTATGCAGTTTTGTCCATAATCTTTATCTCCTTATTTTAATAAGGATTCTTCAAGGAATTGGAGGAGGTGCCCTGGTTCCTACCTCTCAAGCTGTCCTTATGGAAACCTTCCCCCCGGAAGAGCAGGGGACCGCCATGTCTATTTTTGGATTTGGGATGATGGTCTGCCCGTCCCTGGGTTCCATCATCTCCGGCTGGGTAACCGATAATTACAACTGGTCCTGGAGTTTTTACATCAATGTTCCCCTGGGAATTCTAGCCTTTTTCCTGGTTTTGTTCTTCATCGAAGATCCCCCTTACTTAAAACCTGCTGGCTCTCGTATCGATTACATGGGATTTATCTTATTGGCTATAGGAATTGGATGTCTGCAAACCGTTTTACAGAAAGGAGAACGGGCCGATTGGTTTGAATCTAAACTTATTACCTGGCTGAGCCTCGCAGTAATGATAACTTTACCCCTATTTATTTTACGAGAGCTTAAAACAGATCACCCGGTTGTCAACCTGCGTGTACTGTCCAACCGTTCCCTTTGGGTTGGAACGATCTTTACAACAATCATAGGGTTTGGATTATATGGAAGCCTGGTATTAATCTCTGTCTATTTTCAGAATCTTCTCCACTATACCAGTTGGGAAACCGGTAAATTTTTCTTCTACTCGGCAGCAGCTATTGCTGTCGTAATGCCTATTTCTGGGAAGTTGCTTAATAAGATTTCTCCCCGGTATCTGGTAGGTACCGGGGTAGGCTTCTTTGCTCTGGCCATTTATCGTATGTCCCACTTTACCCTGGAGACCAGATATGAGGAAGTATTCTGGAATCAGATCATTCGAGGAATCGGCCTTGGGTTGTCTGTGGCTCCTCTGAATGTCATTGCTTTGAAAACCCTGGATAAAAAAGATATTCCATCGGCCTCAGGGATTTATAATTTGATGCGTCAATTGGGGGGTAGTTTTGGAATCGCCATTTTGGTGGCACTACTTACCCGGGGAGAGGCCATGCATCGGGTAAATCTCATTCAGCATATCCATACACTCAATCCCCTGGTCGTTCAACGACTCGATACCTTAGAACAAGGGTTGCTGGCCCGGGGAGAAGATTTGGTCTCTGCTAAACTGGGAGCCCTGAAACTCCTGGATCAGACCGTTCATATCCAGGCACTTATGTTATCTTTTGTAGACAGCTTCCAGTTCCTTGTCACTCTGATCTTGTTGTCCTTACCCCTTTTATTTTTATTCAAAAAAAGGTAAGTATGAGCGGATCTGTAAAACATAAATGGATTATATCCCTGGCCGTCATGTTAGGGACGATGATGGAAATCATCGATGCCAGTATTGTTAACGTGGCTCTGCCGGATATGATGGGCAATTTAGGGGCCACCCTGGATGAAATAACCCTCATGGTCACCGGATACATCGTTGCCAATGTGATTATTATTCCCCTTTCCGGCTGGTTGAGTATTCAATTCGGTCGAAAACGCTATTTCCTCGTTTCCATTGCCATCTTTACCATAGCTTCATTTTTCTGTGGTTTTGTTCAAAACCTCTATTTCCTTGTCTTTGCCCGAATTATTCAGGGAATCGGAGGAGGTGCCCTCGTTCCTACTTCCCAGGCTATCCTCATGGAAACGTTCCCACCGGAAGAACAGGGTACGGCAACATCCATTTTTGGGTTGGGTATGATGGTAGGTCCGACCCTGGGTCCGACCCTGGGAGGATGGATTACCGATAACTACGACTGGCCCTGGATTTTCTATATTAACCTCCCTATCGGCATTTTGGCTTTTTTTCTGGTGTTTTTCTTTATCGAAGATCCTCCTTACTTAAAACCGGTAAATACCCGGGTAGATTATATTGGATTTATTTTGCTGGCCGTAGGTATTGGATGTTTACAAACCCTTTTGGAAAAGGGAGAGCGAGAAGACTGGTTTGAATCTAACTTCATCATCTGGCTCAGCATCATAGCAGGGCTGACACTCCCCCTGTTTGTCTGGTGGGAGTTGAGGATAGAAAATCCCATCGTTAACCTCAGGGTCATGGCAAACCGCTCCCTTTGTATTGGATCTATCTTCAGTATGATTATCGGTTTTGGATTATATGGGAGCAATGTTTTAATTTCGGTATATTTTCAAAACCTCCTCAATTACAGTAGCCTGGAGACCGGCAAGGTCGTTTTTTATGCGGCCTCTACCATTGCCCTGATCATGCCGATTTCAGGAAGATTGGTCAACAGAATTTCTCCCCGTTATATGGTAGGACTGGGGATTAGCTTCTTTGCCCTGGCTATTTATCGGATGTCCCATTATACTCTGGAGACGGAACATAGTGAGGTGTTCTGGACCCAAGTTATACGGGGAATTGGCCTGGGACTATCCTTTGTCCCCCTGAATATTATTGCCTTGCGAACCCTGAATAAAAAGGATATTCCCGCAGCCTCGGGTATTTATAATCTTCTGCGACAGCTCGGTGGGAGTTTCGGCATTGCCATCCTGGTCGCTTTATTAACCCGAGGGGAAGCAGTCCATCGGGCCAACTTGATTCAACATGTCCATCTGCTTAATCCTCTGACAGTTCAGCGATTAAATACCCTGGAACAAGGTTTACTGGCCCGGGGAGAGGACTTTGTATCGGCTAGAATGGGTGCTCTTAAACTTCTCGATCATACGGTTAATAACCAGGCCTTGATGTTATCTTTTATCGACGCCTTCCGATTTATCGTCCTCTTAACCCTGCTCTCTCTACCCCTTCTGCTCTTGTTCAAGAAAGGATAAAAACCCCAGGGAGTCCCAGGAGAAAGATTTCCAACCTGGAATGTGATGCCTGTTTCTATTTTATTGTTTATTGACGTGATCCGAAATTGCTCATATTTTTAATTTAATGGACGTCATTACTACTCACATAACGGCTGACTTTGACAGCGTTGCCTCCATGGTCGCTGCAAAAAAGCTCTATCCACAGGCTAAAATCGTCTTTTCAGGCTCACAGGAGAAGAATGTCCGGGATTTCTTGAAACAAACAGGATTTCCCTTAGAGTGTGAAAAGCTTCGAAAATTAGATCTGGATCAGATAACCCGGCTTATCATCCTCAATACCAGCAGTTCTAAACGAATCGGTGACTTTGCGGAGATTCTGGATAAGCCTTCTTTAAAAATTCATATTTATGATCATCATCCTATAGAAAACAAAGATATCGAGGCAGAGAAGGAAATCATCGAACCTGTTGGAGCTACCACCACGATCCTGGTTCACATTCTAAAAGAAAAAGGACTTCCCATAACACCGGCAGAGGCGACCCTGATGGCTTTGGGCATTTATGAAGATACCGGCTGTTTAACCTTTCCCAATACGACAGAAAAAGATTTACTGGCCGTCGCTTATCTTTTATCTAAAGGAGCCGACCTATCGCTGGTATCCGATTATATCCAGAAGGAGCTTACCCCAGAACAGGTTGTTCTGCTAAATGAACTCATCCAATCCTCTACCACCCTTCATATCGAGGGAATAGATATTGTGCTCATCAAGGCGGTTTTTGACCGATACGTGGAAGAGATATCCTATCTGGTTCATAAATATCGGGATATGGAAGGGGTAAACGTCGTGTTTGCTCTGATTATGATGGAATCGAAAGTTTATCTTATCGCCCGGAGTCGGATAGAAGCGGTGGATGTGGGAAAAATTGCTCAGGAATTCGGTGGAGGGGGCCACCGTACGGCAGCGTCGGCTACCTTGAAGGATGTGACTCTGGCTCAAGCTGAGGAACAGCTTCTGGCAGTTTTACGTCGGCATATTCAAGCGGCTCACCTGGCCAGGTATATCATGTCCACGCCGGCCATTACCATTGATCAGAAAGCCAGATTGAGCGAAGCCAAAGACTTACTGGATCGGTTTTCTATTAACAGCCTTCCTGTGGTGGATCAGGAAAAACCCCTGGGATATATAACCCGTGAAATTGTTTATCGGGCTATCTTTCACGGATTGGAGAATGAAAGCGTGGGGGATTATATGATCACCGATATTTATACTGTAGCTCCCGATACGCCCTTTTCCCAAATCGAGCTTCTTATGAGCCAGAATCCACAAAAAATTATTCCGGTTGTTGAGGGCGAAAAAATTGTGGGTATTATAACCCGGACAGATATCCTCAAGGTTCTTCAGGAAAGTGCCCTCAAGAAAACCCTGGCAACCAGCGATCGAGAAGTTACCCATGGCAGATCCCTGGAGAAACTCCTCCAGGAGCAGCTCCCTCCCAGGGTTTTTCAGCTTTTATATGAAATCGGACAGATTGCAGACGAAATGGGTTATTCGGCCTATGTGGTGGGTGGATTCGTTCGAGATTTACTCCTGCGGGCTGAAGAAAATTTAGATATAGATATCGTGGTGGAGGGAAACGGTATTCTTTTCGCGCAAAAGGTGGCCGAAAAATACCAGGCCCAGGTCAAAAGTCATCCTAAATTCGGAACTGCTGTACTAAAATTCCCGGATGGCTTTAAACTGGATATGGCTACGGCACGAACCGAGCATTATGAATACCCGGCTGCCTTGCCTACCATTACCCATAGTTCTCTAAAACTAGATTTATACCGCCGAGATTTTACCATCAATACCCTGGCCATTAAGCTCAATCAGCGGGAATTCGGAAAAGTTTTTGATTTCTTTGGTGGCCTTCGGGATTTGAAAGATAAAGTTATTCGGGTTCTCCACAGTTTGAGCTTCGTAGAGGACCCGACTCGGGTCTTTAGGGCCGTGCGGTTTGAACAGAGATTCGGTTTCCGTATCAGTCCATTTACCCTAAACCTCCTGAAAAATGCCGTACATAAGCATTTTATAGATAAGCTAAGCGGAAAACGTTTGTTCACAGAGCTTTTCTTGATCTTGCAGGAAGTCAATGTTCTTCGTATTGTGGAAAGAATGATAGAACTGGATCTCCTGGAAGCGATCCATCCCGGCCTGAAGATAGATCCTTCCCGTCGGGATGCTTCCATAGAGGAAATCAAAAGCCTGTTGCGGGGTATTCGAGCTGCAATCGCCTGGTACGAACTCCTTTACCTGCCTAAAATAGACACCTGGCTGGTTTACTTTCTTGGATTGGTGGATCCTCTATCCTCGACCCAAATAGAAGAACTCATAAAACGGCTGGCTCTACCGGCCAAAGCCGTCCGGTTACTCCGAACTTATAAGACCTGGTATCAGGTTGTGGAACAGAAGTTCTCAAATCTCTCAGAGGGATCAACCCAACTCCATGACGAAACCCGAGAGACTTTAAAAAATAGCGAGATTTACCGTATTTTTAAGCCGATCCCAACAGAAATTCTTCTGTTCATCATGGCCAAAACAAAAAACGATCCAATTAAGAGGGCTATCTCGGCTTACATGAGTAAACTACGGGGAATCAAACCTTTAATTACCGGCCAGGACCTGATTAATTTGGGACTTAAACCGGGTCCTGTTTTCCACCAAATCCTGGATGAGATACTGGAGGCCCGGTTAGATGGAAAAGTAGAAACAAAGGAAGATGAACTGGAACTTGTCCGCCGTCGGTTGTCCATTATTCATGGTACGGAACAACAGAAAATAGACAACGGACAACGGACAACAAAGTAATGGCCTACAAAATAGCCGTATTACCCGGAGATGGAGTGGGGCGGGAAGTTATTGCCGAAGCTGTGAAAGTATTAAAGGCCCTTAAGTTAAAAGGGTCCCAGGAGTTTATATTTACCGAGTGTTTGGTGGGGGGTGCAGCTATTGATGAGGTCGGGGTTCCTCTACCCCCAGAGACCTTAGAGACCTGCTTGAACAGCGATGCCATCTTATTTGGAGCTGTAGGAGGCCCTAAATGGAATGACGTGGCTTACCATCTTCGTCCAGAAAAAGCCTTGCTGGATATCCGGCAGACTCTGGGACTTTACGCAAACCTCCGACCTGTTAAAGTTTACCCAGCATTGGTGGATGCTTCTCCTTTAAAGCGAGAAATCGTGGAAGGGGTGGATATTCTGGTCGTGCGGGAACTTACCGGAGGGATTTATTTTGGAAACCCCAGAGGAATCGAAATTGTAGGGGCGACCGGTGGGTCGCCCGTACATGAAGAGCGAGGATTAAATACCCTGGTGTATACGGCTTCAGAGATACGACGGATTGCCAAACTGGCCTTTGAGATAGCCAGAAAGCGCCGTAAAATCTTGACCTCTGTTGACAAAGCTAATGTTTTGGAGACAATGCAACTCTGGAGAAGAACCGTAACCGAAGTAGCCAGGGATTATCCCGACGTGACCGTCGAGCATCTCTACGTGGATAACTGTGCCATGCAATTGATTCGATCTCCCAAACAATTTGATGTCATTGTTACTGAGAACATGTTTGGGGATATTCTCAGCGATGAAGCCGCCATGCTAACAGGCTCCATTGGCATGCTTCCTTCTGCCAGTATCGGGGGTAAGATAGGTTTCTATGAACCTATCCACGGAAGTGCTCCGGATATAGCCGGGAAAAACAAAGCAAACCCTATTGCGGCCATTGCTTCTGCCGCCCTCATGTTACGTTATTCGCTTCATTTAGAAAATGAAGCAACTCGCATAGAAAGGGCCATCTTAACGGCTTTGGAGAAAGGATATCGAACCCAGGATATTGCCCAGGAAGGAACCCGGATCTTGGGAACCCAAGAGATGGGAGATGTGATCGCGGAAAACCTGGCCTAGCCCATAAAAGGATACCTGTCTTCTCCCATGAAAATCATCAAAGGACTGGAAAACGTTCAAGAAAGATTCACCTGTCCCATATTAACTATGGGAAATTTTGATGGGGTACATCTCGGCCATCAGAAGATCTTTGAGCTGGTCCGGAACCGCGCCCGGGAAGTTGGTGGCACTTCCATCGTTCTGACCTTTGATCCCCACCCTCAAAAAGTTTTATTCCCGGAAAAAGAGTTTTTTTTGCTTAATACCCTGGAAGAAAAGATTCAAATAATAGAAAAGATCGGGATCGATGTGGTTATTTGCGCCAGGTTCACCCGGGAGTTTGCCAATAAAAGTTCCTATGAATTTGTTAAAGAAATTCTTCACGAACAGCTTGGGGTCCAGGAAGTCTATGTGGGCTACGATAGTACCTTTGGAAAAGGAAGAGAGGGGGATACCCAGGAGTTAAAATACCTGGGAGAGAAGTTCGGATTTAAGGTGGTAGTGGTCCCTCCGGTTCAGATCAAAGGGAAACCGGTGAGCAGTACCCGGATTCGAAAACTCTTAAAAGAAGGGAATGTAGAAGAGGCCGCTCTGCTTCTCAACAGAAGATACTCCATCGATGGAGAGGTTATTCAGGGTAAGGCCTTAGGTAAAAAATTGGGATTTCCGACGGCCAATTTAAAACTTCACCACGAACTTATTCCCAAAGAAGGGATTTATATCGTAGGTGTTCTATGGCGGAATAAAATGTTTAAAGGAGCTTTAAACATAGGCTTTAACCCCACTTTTCCTAACGAGAAATTCAGTGTCGAAGTTCATATTTTGGATTTTGATCAAGACATTTACGGTGAACGAATCAAAATTATCTTCTACAAGCGAATTCGCGACGAAATTGCCTTTTCAAGTGTCGATGAGCTCGTCAGGCAAATTGGCAAGGATGTAGAAATCACCAGAAAATATTTTGCGGAGCTTGAAGTACAGGAGTCAAAAGTCAAAGACCTGGACGTGGTTGAGCAGGAAAATTAAGCCTCCCTAGAATAAATCCCTTTTTCTATGAAGACCCTGACCAGATCTGGATCCAAATGGGATCCGGCTGCAACTTTTATCAGGCTTAAGGCCTCCGAAAGGGGGAGACCCTTCCGATAGGGTCTATCAGAAACAATTGCGTTCCAGAAGTCAACAATGGCTATAATTTTGGCCAGGAGAGAGATTTCTGAGCCTTTCTTACCCTGGGGATAGCCTTTACCATCAACCCGTTCGTGATGTTCCTGAACGGCTCTGATAAGCTTATCCCTATGCCTGCTCTTTAATTCGGCTATGATTTCTGCACTGAATTGAGGATGTTTCTTCATGATGGTACTTTCTTCTTCGGTTAATTTACCGGGTTTATTCAAGATAGCTTCCGGGATTTTTATCTTTCCCAAGTCTCGAAATAAAACAGCCTTTCTAAGTATACGTAGATCTTCTTCGGAGAGTCCTATGGCTTTCCCTATCTCCATGGCCTGGGTAACCGTACGGTCCACATAACTCTGCATAAAGCCCGATTTGCCGTCCAGAATCTTAACTAAACTTTTCATAAAGTCATTATATTCCTGGACTTCTCCTTGCAGAGTCTGAATTTCTTTTTTTAAAGCTTCGTTCTCTTTTTTTAACTGAGTTAACAGCGCCGTCTCCTGATCCATAGGATTTTTGTCTTTCATGTTATAAACCCCTTGAATTTTCTGCAAATTATCGGTTAAACTGAATTAATTATAACATGTTAATTTTAGCCGGGTATCTTGTCAAGCTTTATACAGAAGCCTGAAGGTGACGCGGGGGAACTCTGTGAAAAATATCGGGAGAAGCCTTTTAACCTTTCCGGGAAAAAGGAATGGTAAATTTCAAAGAGGAACTTTTTTAACATAGTTACGTCTTTATTCACAGAGTGAAGCCCTATGGTCACATGAAAACAGGTTTCCCGGACTATATAAGTTCCATGTCGGAAAATCTGCCGGATACTATTTCCGAAGAAACGATCATCAGACGGTGTCAAGATGGCGATCATCAGGCTTTTAATTTACTGGTCCAGAGATATCAAAAGCTGGTTTATAATTTTATTTATCGTTTGGCTCCTAATTGGAGAGACGTAGATGATTTAGCACAAGAAGTCTTCATAAGAGTTTATAAATCCATTTCGATGCTTAAGGAAGCCAAACAGTTTAAAAGTTGGCTGCATCGCATTGTTATTAATCTTTACTATGATGAGATCCGCAAAAGGAGACGGGTTAAAGAGGTCGACTTAGAAGATAATCCAAAAATAGAAGCCGAAGCGTTGTATACAACTTCTTCAGGAAATAATCCGATTCGATCCCTTGAAGAAAAAGAACTGGAGAGGGTTTTACAAAAAGCAATGGATCATCTCTCACCGGATTATAAAGTAGCCATTATGCTTAGAGAGATCCAGGGTTTATCCTATGAGGAAATTGCACAAACTTTAAAGTGCTCTGTCGGAACTGTTAAGTCGAGAATATTCAGGGCTCGGGAACTTTTAAAGGAAGAATTAAGGGAATATTTGCAATGATGGAGGATGAAGAAGGGTTGTACGGGCGACCGGCCGGTAGTCCCTACATCTTTCATCTTTCATTTCTCAGACAGATATGAATTGTGACAATTTTAAAATACTCCTCTCAGCTTATGTAGATGGAGAAGTAGATCCAAAGGAACGGGTTGAGGTGGAGTCCCATTTGACGACCTGTCAAAACTGTTCAGCCGAGCTTAATCAACTTCATCGCCTCAAAGAGTTATTTCGTTATTTGGAAGTCAAAGAACCCGCTTTAGGTTTCAGAGGTCGTTTAAGTGCTAAATTAGCTACGGCTCGGCAAGCCTCATCTTTCTGGTATCGTATCAAAGTCTGGACTTCGGAACAACTTCCCCAGTCTCTGGTTTATGCCTTCCTCTGGCTGATTTTAGTTATCGGAGGTACATCTATTTTTTTAAAATATCAACCGATGAAACCGTTTGTAAATACGGCTCAGGTTCAATCTTCCCAATTAGAGGAACTTTATGCGGAAGATATTTTATTTGAGCCACTCCACCATTCTAGGCAAGGAGAGGAACTGATTTCGTTTAACTTAGAAGCCACTCCTTTTGATGATCTTTTCGAGGAGCCTGACTCAGGAGGGTAAGTTATGAAAAATAAAAAATTATGTATAGGGCTGTTTGTGGGTCTAGTTTTAGTGTTGGCCGGTATTCCTGTTTTTAGCCATCGGTCTGTTACAACCTGGGTGAAGGAATCCTCAGACCCCCTTCTCATGGCCGGAGAAAAGGAAAAAGGAGGTGAAATCCCATCCGATTCCGAAAATTATCTCTCCAGAAATGAGCCCGGGCAGAAGAGGAAACCAAAGGAAGATCTTCCGGAATCATCTCAAGAAAAGGGCAAATCCTGGCAACAAGATGCGCCCGGTCCCTTCAGATTTAGATTGGATTGGAGTGCTCTAGATCTTTCTCCGGAACAAAAAGCCCAGATCAGGCAGAAACGAAGAGAATTTGTGATTGCAACTTCAACACTCCGCGAAAAACTCCGATTTGCCAAAGCCGATTTAGGGGATACGATCTCTAAAGCCCCATTAAATCCCGATAAAATTAGGGAACTGACCGATCAAATCCTGGAACTGGAATCTCAGTTGATCCAGTTGGCCCTTCGAAATCTCTTAGAGATTAAGAAAATTCTGACCCCTGCCCAGGTAGATAAGCTCCCGTTTCTGGCATCCGATTTTGCAAAACGCTGGAAGGATTTGGATTTAACTTCCGATCAACTGACTAAATTGGGCGGGATTCTTAGGGAGTTTATCCCAAAACGACGCGAAATCGATAACAGAGTTCAATCTCTGACCGGGGAATTGAGGGATCTCTTTATCCAACCGACGACAGATCAAAAGCAGGTAGAAAAAATAACCCAGGAACTTATCCAGGCAAAGAAAGAGCAGGCCCAACTCCGCGCAGACTTTATCATCAAATCCAGAGAGGTCCTCACGCCCTCCCAACTGGAGAAACTGGCTACCCTCTCTTCTTCTCGTTCCCAGCGTTCTTCCCCTCAAGGTTCGGAAGAACCTTCCGGCGAGGATAAGGAAAATTGAGGGGATATGGAACACGGGGACGCAGGGACATTTACCATGGTTTTCTATTCCCGTGTCTTTATATCATACGGCGAATCGTTAATTTAGATCCCTGTAAGGGGCGACCGGCCGGTCGCCCATACTCTCCCTGTCCCCATTTCCCCGCGTCCCCGCGTCTCTATTCCCCGCGTCCTATCTTCTTTTTACCTTCCCATAAATACTTTTCTAAATCCACACGTCCGGTTTTGTCAAAAACTACGCCTTCGGCTTCTAACAGCATTCTTTGAATAAGGGGTTCATGGGGCATATCTAAGGACGATCTTGGGCTTATCTTCCCTTGGGAGTTAATAACTCGTTGCCAGGGAACTTTTAAATGGTCCGGAGCCAGATGGAGGGCATAACCTACCGCACGGGCGGCATGGGGACGGCCCAGAAGGGTTGCAATCTGACCATAGGTAGCCACTTTTCCAGGCGGAATCTGTAAAACCAACTCATAGACCTGTTGATAAAAATTCATATTTCTAAGTCCACCATTTTATCAATCCGATAAAAATGGCAATAGCCAGGGTGAAACTTAAGGCCAACACGCCTAACAAAAACAGGATTCTACCCCATAGTTCCTTCTTTGAAACCATATCTGCCTCCTTGAAGAACTTCTCTTTCAACCCCTTTGTACTTACATAAGAATCACTTCAAGAACTGTCAAGTCTAATATTTAAAGAAAACTGTAGGGGTGACCGGCCGGTCACCTGTACTAGTACCCGTAACCAAAGGAATCGCCTGGAATAAAGTTCCCTATCAAGGATAACAAAAATAACTCCCTTGATTTAAATTCTCTGAGCCCCTATACTGGTTGTATGATTACAGTACTTGCTGGTGGGGTGGGAGCCGCTCGATTTCTGCAAGGTTTGGTTCAGGTCGTGGCTCCGCAAGAGATTACCGTCATTGTTAATACCGGAGATGATATCGAACTCCACGGTTTACATATCTCTCCGGATATCGATATTGTTATCTATACCCTGGCCGGAATTGTAGATGAATCTAAGGGTTGGGGTATCCAGGGGGATAGTTTTCATTGCCTGGATATGCTGGGGAAGTATGGTCATGCTACCTGGTTTATGTTGGGAGATCGGGACTTTGCGACGCACATTTACCGAACCCATTTACTCAGACAGGGATGGAGTCTCTCTCAGATTACCGACTCGATTCGTCGGGCCTTTAACCTCGAAGTTCGTATCCTTCCCATGACGAATCAGCCGGTTCCTACCCTGATCTTGACAGATCAGGGAATCCTTCATTTTCAAGAATATTTGGTTCAGCGCAAAATGCAAGATCCTGTGAAAGGCGTTCAATTTAGAGGTATAGAGGATGCGGATCCGGCTCCGGGGGTATTAGAAGCAATTTTGCAGGCAAAGGGTATCATCCTCTGTCCCAGCAATCCCATCATCAGTATTGGACCCATTTTAGCCGTGAGGGGAGTTCGGGAAGCTTTACGGAAAACTCAGGCCAGGATTGCAGCTATCAGCCCCCTTGTTGGTGGGGCCCCCCTAAAGGGTCCGGCAGATAAGTTGATGCGAGGACTGGGTCTTGAAGTCTCGGCTTATCAGGTCGCTCAACTCTATCAGGATTTCCTCGATATTTTTGTCCTGGACCCAATCGATCAAAATCTGGTTACAAAGGTAGAATCTTTAAGGCCTCCACCGGAACCTCCGCTACGGGTTGTGGTAACCGATACGATTATGAGAGGGCTCAAGGAGAAAATAGAATTGGCTCAACGTGTTATGGAAGAACTTCTAAGATAAGTGCTGGGTATGTCCGAGCTCCGAATTATTGGGATTACCGGTATTCCTGAGATTATGCCGGGGGATAATCTGGCAGAGATTCTCCTTCAGGCACTTTTACGCCAAAGGATTGTCCTGGAGGAAAAGGATATTTTAGTTGTTAAGCAGAAAATCGTCTCAAAAGCCGAAGGGCGACTGGTTTGGCTCAAGGATGTAATCCCGTCGGAGTTTGCCCGATATATTGCCGTGCAGGCGGGAAAAGATCCCCGTCATATCGAAGTAATCCTTCGTGAAACGAAACGGATTGTCAAAATGGATCGGGGGATCCTCATTGTAGAAACCAAACAAGGATTTGTATGTGCCAATGCAGGAGTAGATGAGTCTAATATAGCCGGAGAGGGGGTTGTGTCCCTGCTTCCCCTGGATTCAGATGCTTCGGCTCAAAGAATTCGAGACTACTTGATTCAGAAAACCGGAATATCCCTCGCCGTTATTATCTCAGACACCTTTGGCAGACCCTGGCGAGAAGGCCTTGTGGATGTAGCCCTAGGAGTTTGTGGCCTGAAACCTATCCAGAATTATAAAGGGCAGCGGGATCCTTATGGACATCTACTTAAAGCCACAGAAATAGCCGTTGCCGATGAGCTGGCTTCGGCGGCGGAGCTGGTCCTGGGAAAAACAACCGGAGTCCCAGCAGCTCTCATCAAAGGATACTCCTACACCCTCGAAAACGGTAAAGGAATCGATCTGATTCGACCTGCGGAAAGGGATCTATTTCGATAATTTCTCTTCAGTTTTCAACTTTAGTCGCCATAAAACGTAAAAAAAGTTTAAGAAGTTCGTGTTTAGATTGATTTGCAGACGGTTTGAACTTTTTCTCAAAATCGTCGAATATTTTTTTGAGGAACTTTGCAGGGAGTCCCGTCTGTTCTCGGATGGATTCCCGAAATGGATCATCAATGGCTATCTGTTCCAGGTAAAGTTGGAAAGCCTCTTGAAAAGGGGAAAGTCTGGCCTTAAGGGAGTTATGAGTGCCTGGGGGAGCTGCAAGAGTTTCTTTTCCCCGTTCGGCGAAATAAAGACGGATCTTGGAAGTCAGATCCTCAATTAATCTGGGTAAAACAACCGGACAATCGCCGTAACCATACTCCTCTTGAAACTTGATTTCAAGGATTTCAGGAAAAAGATGGCTGAAGAGATTATTACGCTGTTTAGCAATAAAATAAAGGAGATGTTCTCGTAACAGAGGAGAAAACCGTTTACCTGGAATCTGCCATTCCTTTTCTACGGTATCTGAAATAATTTTTCTTAAATTCTCCGCATGTTTAACCCCCAAGGTTTCATGTATAAATTCCCTGGTTTTTGTGAAATCCATAAACTGATGACTACCTGGAGCGCCTGCTACAAACGTTTTAAAAGAGACGAGGCTGCTTTATAACTTTTGTTTTTAACCTCCATTCACTAACTTTTTCAAATCTTTACCGGGTTTGAAAAAGGGGACCTTTTTGGAAGGTACTTCAACGCTTTCCCCGGTTTTAGGGTTCCGTCCCACCCGGGATTGACGATCCCGTGCTCGAAAGCTACCAAACCCTCTAAGCTCTACTTTATCCCCCTTGGTTAGAGCCTCAATAATACTTTGGAAGACCGTATTTACCACGATTTCGCTATCTTTTTTTGAGAGTTTGGCTCGCTCGGCAATTTTCTCCACAAGATCGGCTTTAGTCATCTGAAATCCTCCTTAAACCTTAAAAATAAAAGGGATTTTCCTGATTTTCACCTCTGCTGCTAACAGGAAAAACATTAACAACATTATTTATGCCCGTCAAGTACTTTTTACTTTAGTATCGATATTCCTTAACGTTATGGTAGAGTCCGCAGTTTAAATCGCTGAATCTTTCCCGTAGCTGTTTTCGGTAACTCTTTTACAAATTCAATCCAGCGGGGGTATTTGTAAGGAGCTATTTTGTTTTTCACAAAGGCCTGGAGTTCCTCCACCAGTTCAGGGGAGGGATGGTATCCTTCCCGGAGGACCACAAAAGCTTTCGGCTTGATAAGGTTTTCTTCGTCCAGAGCCCCTACAACAGCACTTTCCAATACAGCCGGATGTTCAATCAGAGTACTTTCTACTTCCACCGGAGATACCCACATTCCGCCTACCTTTAGCATGTCATCGGATCGTCCGCAGTACCAATAATATCCTTCTGAGTCCAGGTAATATTTATCTCCGGTCCGAATCCACTCCCCCAAGATTGTTTGCCTGGTTTTTTCCTGGTTATTCCAGTAGTAGGCGGCTGTACTATCCCCCTTAATAAGTAAATTTCCTATTTCCCCAACGGGTACTTCTTGATCCCCTTCATCCACAATCTTGGCTTCATAACCCGGAACCACCGTGCCACTACTTCCGGGTTTGACCTTACCCGGTTGATTTGATAAAAAGATATGAAGAACCTCCGTGGATCCAATTCCGTCCAAAATTTCTACTCCAAACCGATCCTTCCATCTTCGATAAATTTCTGCAGGAAGAGCTTCTCCGGCTGAAATACAGAGTCGGACCGAAGGGGGAACTTCATACTGTGCATCCTTCTCTGCAACCTGAAGCATAGCCCCATATAAGGTAGGAACTGCGTAAAAAAGGGTCGGTCGATACTTTTTTAAAATCTCAAACATCTTATCCGGAGTCGGGCGACCTGGATATAAAACTGCGGAAGCCCCTACCCTGAAAGGAAAATACATGTTATTTCCCAATCCATAAGCAAAGAACAACTTAGCTGCCGAAAAGGTAATATCCTGTTCGGTAATCCCGAGAATACCCCTGGCATAATATTCGGCACAATACATCATATCATGCTGTAAATGTACAGCTCCTTTGGGGAGACCGGTACTTCCCGAACTATAAAGCCAGAAAGCCACATCGTCTTTATGGGTCTCTGCGGCTTCCAAATTCGGCGAAGCCCGGTCCAGCATTTCATAGAAGGATAGTTGACTCTCCTTAGCCTTTCCTACCACAACAATATGGCGAAGATATTTAAGCCGTTTCTGGATCTTTTCGATCTCGGGTAATAGGGCTTCATGAACAACCAGGACTTTAGCTCGACTGTTGTTAAGGAAATATTCATAATCTGCTGCCCTCATCAAGGTATTGACCGGAACCGGAACCGCTCCAATTTTAATCGCTCCCCAAAAAGTTGCCACAAACTCAGGAGAATCCAGCATGATCATTAATACCCGCTGCTCCATCTCAACGCCCAATTCTTTGAGGGCATTTCCGGCTTTATTAACCCTATCGAAGACCTCTTGATAGGTGTAGGTTTTATCTTCATAATATAGAGCGATTTTCCGTCCCCGCCCTTGGACGAGGTTTTCATCGATAAAGGCGGTTGCTACATTGAAGGTGTCCGGAATCCTGAGCTCTCTCATAACTCTTTAGCCATCCGAACACTCAGACATCAAAACTGAAGATCCAGGATAAAAGCAGGGAGTCTTTTATCCTTAATTTCCAATTCTGGATGCTTGGATCCGGATAGCTCTATCCCTCTTGAGGTAGAAGGGCTTTCTGCAAATCCAATAACTTTCTTCTGATCAATTGGAGTTGGAAAAGCTTTTCGTCTAAAATTTTAACCGTCTGCTCGGCTTTTTTCTTGCTCTTCACCTTGACTTCCAGGGCCCGTTTTAAAGCATTTTGAACACTCTCCATAACCGCGTTAATTTGTTGATCCATAATCTCCGGCAGTTTACCGGCACGCTGTTGGATTCGTTCCGCGAATCCCTGGCAGAGTTGTTCTCCCTGTTGCTTCAATTCGCTTTCTACTTTTCTGAGCATTTCCTGCCACATAAGCCCCTGGAAGTACTTTTTAGGTAACAAGAGGGAAAAAGGGGAAATTTTAAAAAGGGGTTGATTCTCCGTTTCCATTGAGGGGAAGTAAAAGTCTGCCTCTTCAGAAGGTTTGGCAGGGAACATTTCGCTTTCAGATTTTTGCAATTCTGCAAGCTGGGGCTTTTCTATCTGGATATCAAAGAGTTCCGCAGCAAGTTGTCGGATCTGCCCGGCTAACCCATAGATTCGGTCTATAAATCGGGTAACCGCTTCATCAAATTCCTTCTGAATCTCCAGGTACTCAGGTAACACCGAGGCTTTTAAGGCATTCTGGACAGATTGTTTAAAACAGGTTTCCAGCGTCTGTACCAGGGCTTTTCTCTCATCATCCTGATGGGCTTCATAGCAGATCTGAAAAGCTTCCTTAACAAAAGCGACTTGCTCTGGCTTTACAGGTCTTGGTTTCAAACTTTTTAAGAGTCTCTGGGTGGTTCCCTGAATTTGATCTCTTAAATCCTTTTGTTCCTGTTGTAAAATAGCCAGACGTTCGTTAAAGATTTTTGCATTACTTTCTAAGTTTCGATGGGAAGTCAGGTAAGCCCCCCTCTCCATTTCCAGAGCTACTTTGACCTCTGCCAAAAGCTTCAAACCCTGCTCAATAGCAGTTAACAGCACAAACCTCCCCTTTTCCCGAAGAAGAAACTCCTCAAGGGCTCTCTCAAAGTCAGGGAGGAGACTGGCCGCGACTTTTTGGGGATTTTTTTCGAGCTCCCCCTCCAGAGCTAATTTAGCCGAAATGGGATAGATTTTCAGGTTTTGAAGATCCAAAGTCGTTTCGATGATACGCTTCGAGAATTCAAGGGATTTCTGCTTTTCTGCTTCATTTACCTGATCAATCTTATTTTGGAGGATGAAGATTTTATTGGTGAAATTTTTGATCTCCTTCAGGAACTCAATTTCTACCTGGCTGATCGGCGGATCTGCTGTGATCAGAAACATCGCCACATCGGCCTCTGGAAGATAATTTTGCGTAATCAGCGTATTGCTTACATGCACGGAACTAAAACCCGGGGTGTCTACGACTATGATTCCATTTCTTAAATAAGGGGCCGGAAAGGAGATTTCAATGCGCTCGACATTCTTTTGGTTACGAGGATTTCCTTCTTCGGTGGCATAATCTGAAATTTCTTTAACGTCTATTTCCCGACTTGTCTTGTTTTTGAAGTAAACATCGATTTTAAAAGTTTCTCCATATTTTATTAACGTAATAACAGACGTAAGGGGAATAATGGAAGTAGGTAAAAGATCCTCTCCTAAAAGACTGTTGATAAAAGTCGATTTTCCTCGATTAAAATGTCCCAGAACTACAAGATTAACCTTGTCTTCTTTAAGTTTTGTAACCAACTCTGCAGCTTCTGCTTCTCTTTCTCTATATCCCCGTTCTGCTATAAACTCCTGAAGCGCCTGAAGTTGAATAACAACCTTTTCTTTCAAATCGGTATAATTTAATGTACGATGCTCCAAAAATCGCCTCCTGCTAGCTGGGCTATCCAGGAGTTTGACCCTACCGAAATCTCCACTCTTTCACCGGGTCTATCCTGGAATCACTGATAAAGACTTTTAAAACTCCATGGTTTGATTTTTTGTTATAAAATAATATCGGGTTATTTTCAACTATTTTTTAAAGTCCACAGACATAATACTTTGTAAAGTTAGATTTGAATAACCGTTCTGCCCTCACCCCCGACCCCTCTCCCCCCTTCCCTCCCCGTCCACGGGGAGGGTGAGAGAAGAGGAGAGGAGGTATTTGGGAAGTTGATCTGGGGATTTGCCAGCTCCCCTTTCTCGCAGCGTGGGAGAGGAGCCGGGGGTTTCGTATTTTTTATATTCCTGCCCTAAACGGACTTTATCCACTGACTGATTACCTCTCTCCCTTCATCTTTTGTGGGGTCTTTCATCCCAGATAATAATACCCCTCTTTACCCTCAAGGTGGGCTTTCGGGAAGTTCTATCTCCAACAACACAATACTAGGATGAGATCGATTTCTACGCAAGAAAAATATGGGTCGATATTCAGGAATAATCCCATGGTCAGGTTTTCATTTGACAAATCTGTTTAAAAGAAGTACAATAAAATTACCAATATAGATTAAAATTTCATTCCATCTAGATAGAACGAGAGGGATATTCCTATAGAGTATTTCCCTTAGATTCTCCTAGATAGGAAATCATAAAGGGAGGGGTTATATGGGTATCATCTCTTGGATTATTTTCGGTCTTATTGTTGGAGTTATTGCCAAGTTTCTCATGCCGGGGAGTGATCCAGGTGGTATTATCCTTACTATCATCCTAGGTATTGTAGGTGCCCTGGTTGGTGGATTCATTGCAAGTAGTATAGGTTGGGGAAGTATAACCGGGTTCAATATCCGTAGTATAGTGATCGCCGTATTGGGATCTATCCTTCTGCTGGTTATCTATCGCTTACTCAGACCCGGACCGAGAACGCCTGCTTAATTGAGATTACTTAACCGGTAATTTCCGGGTAAATCCGGGTAGAAAAGTAAAAACGCAGATTTTTAGTAATGAACAGATACCGGTAGATCCTTAAATCTGTTTATTCTAAAAATCTGCGTTTTTTTTATCCTTATCGAAAGGTTCCCGGGCTAAATTCATAAGTTCGGGAGGGATGGGACTCCAGGGTATTAAAATCCCACAATGTCTGCTGGATGGCGTCTCGATCCTCTGTGATACGTTTTCCTCGAAGGGTTATAAATTTTTGAGCCCGGCTTGTAACCACGCCCAATCGATCTAAATCCTTTCGATCCCTCAACAGTTCCCGTCTTCGATACCGAAGAATCCGTTCCACAGATACCGGACCGATCCCGGGAACTCGAAGCAATTGCTCCCAATGGGCGGTCTGGATCTCCACAGGGAATTGTTCGGGATGATGGATCGCCCAGGCTACCTTGGGATCCATCTCTAGGGGAAGATTTCCTTGCTTATCAAAGACCATTTCTTCGAGTTGATATCCATACTCCCGCATCAGATACTCTGCCTGATAAAGTCGTTGTTCTCGCAACACAGGAGTTTCTCTTCTATTTTCTAAGGGTGTATCCCGAATGGGACGGAAAGCACTAAAATGGCTATGATGAAGAATCTTCTTTCTCCTGGATAAATCCTCCACCAGCCCTAAGATTTGCCGATCCGTATCCTGACCGGCTCCTACTACAAACTGTGTGGTAATTCCGGCCGGTAAGACAGGGTGAGAGGGGAGTTTTTTGGAAAAACCCGACTCCGCCCGGAGACGTTGTTTCGTTTCATGGGCGAGTTGAAGATCTGCCAGGGATCGGGATAAATTTTTTTCTGGGGCAAGTTCATTCAGGATACTCTGGCAGGGTGCTTCCAGATTTAACGAGACCCGATGGGCCAGTTGAACAGCCCGCTCAATCTGAGCTGACTCGGCTCCCGGCATTATCTTAACGTGAATGTACCCATGGTACCGATACCGAAACCGAAGGATTTCTAACAACTTGATGAGTTGATCCATAGCCTGAGCAGGACGTCCCGGAATTCCGGTGGTTACAAACAGACCATCGGCCCATCTTTTTCGTACGGCCTCCAGGTAAGTAGAAGCGATCGTTTCGGGTTCTAAAGCGACACGGGGAAGATGACGGTCCTTACGCATAGGACAGTACGTACAGTTGAACCGACAGGCATTGGTCATTAAAACACGCATGAGTGGCATACCTTGAGATCCCCGATAAGCCAAAGGACGAAGGTTCAAGGGATTTAAAATAGGATCTCTACCTATAGGAATTCGCCGGGTATCTCGATCCTCCAGAGCCATCTCGGTTAAAATTTTAATTTTTTCTTGTAGTTCCATCGCTTTACCCTCCGGGTTGTTTTGATAAGGATTGGAAAATAGCCTGAAACTCTTTCTTAAGAAGATAGGCGAATAAAATACGAATGTCAAATAAAAAAGATCCAGACGAAAGGATCAGGCTTACTATTTTTCATTGACATTTAGAGGGAAGGATATAAAGTAATCTTGATCGATTCCTGCCAGACAGATCTATCAGGTTTGAGGATAAAAGTCGGCGGGCCTAACTTCCTGTGGAATCCCCTGCAGAATATATCCTCTTCCCTGGAACTCACACACATTCTACCGGTATCGGTGTTCCGACAACTCATTTTAACTTTTAGCCGATCTGGGGATATCCTTTGCTGGATACTCTGGTGAGAAAAAACAAAAAGTTTCTGAGGGCGTAACGCATTTTTCATAACCTTTCAAAGAAGGGAGGATGAATCTATGGCCTATCAAGAATTGTATGGAGGGAAGTGGGAGGAAATTCAATCTAAAAGGGTGGATACGCTATACGGGAGGAAACTTCTCCGACCGGAAGATTTCAAGCACTACGAAGTTACCACGCAAGATCCCCGGGGTTATGAAGTAAAGTTTCATTATGTACGAGAAGGAAGCGGAGAGCCTTTATTCCTTTTGCATGGGTGGCCGGGTTTCTGGTATGATTACTGGATGAACATTAAAGAGCTTGCGAAGCACTTTGACGTTATAGCTCCGGACAATCGAGGATATGGGGACTCTGGTAAACCTGGTTATGATCCTACCACAAGGCGTATTAAGCTAGATCCCCTTCAGCATTATGACCTCGATACCACCGTGGATGATCAGATGAGGCTGGCAAAGGCTCTGGGGATAGAGAAAGCCTATTGGTGTGGGCATGACTGGACATCCCTGACCATGCATAAATTTGTTAGAAGATACCCGGAGATGGTAAAAAAACTTGTCCTGGTCAATCCCTTCCTTCCGGGAGCCGAGGCGAGATATCTTTCTCCAGCTTTCTTTGCCCATTCCTGGTATTCCCAGTTCCATGGAACTCCCCTGGCCGTAGAATTGGTTGAATCCAGTAGAGAAGCAACCAAGATTTACTTTAGATGGTTTTTCCAATGGTGGTCTTACAATAAGAACCTTTGGACCCCGGAAGAATTGGAGATCATTACTGACAACTTCACAAAACCCGGAAACATAGAGGGAGGATTTAGCTGGTATCGGGCAAACCTCGGTCCGTTGTCTAAAGGTTGGGAACCCATAGATTATACCCCTACCCATATTCCGACTCTGGTGCTCTGGGGGGAAGGAGACACCTGTGTGGTGATTAATTGGGCCGACCTTGTTGTTCAGTACTACTTAAATCTGACCTTTAAACCGGTTAAGAAGGCCGGTCACTTCCTGATGCGTGAGGCTCCCGATGTCTTCAACAAAGAGGTCACGGAGTTTCTTAAGCAGGCTTAGGAAAGATAGAACGACGGGGAAGTTTGTCTCTACACCCGCTTACTCTTCTGCTGCAGCCAACGCGCTTTAGCGCGTTGGCTGAGCCTGACCTGGATAGGTAGCCTTGGGTTTCCTGTTGAATGTCTTTCCCTCCAGAAGGCCAACCGGAAAACCTCAGTTATCCAGAAACCCTGTACTCAGGGAATAGATGGGGGGTAACCACTCTGCCAAAACCTCCCAGGTAACTCCCTCATCTCGGCTATAGAACAGGTGTCCCCCTTTGGTTCCTACATAGACCCCACAAGGGTCACAGGCATCGGTCACCAGAGCTTCTCGGAGTACATGGAGATAGGCATTTTCTTGAGGTAAGCCCTTATAAGCTGCCTCCCAGGTTTGTCCGCCATTTCGACTCCGATAAACCCGGAATCGCCCATCTACGGTTACCCGATTCTGATCGCTTTCCTCCGGGACCACATAGATTGTTTCAGGATCATGGGCATGAATGGCTATAGGGAGACCGTAACGGGAAGGGAGTCCTTCGCTGATGTCTTCCCAGGAAGCACCTGCATTACGGCTTCGGTAAACTCCGCAATGGTTTTGTTGGTAGAGGACCTCGGGGCGTTTGGGGTGGAAAGTCAACTTATGGACGCATTGTCCGGCTTCTGGGAAAGGATTCGGAAGATAATCCGCACGAACCCCCCGGTTGACAGCCTGCCAGGAATGACCTCCATCATCGGTACGAAAAACCCCACCGGCCGAGATTCCTACAAACATCCGTTGAGGACGGGTAGGATCTAGAAGGATACTGTGAAGACTCAAGCCGCCTTTGGCCGGTTGCCAGAGGTGTCGGGTAGGATGGTTGAGGAGAGCCTCCAGGGGGGTCCAGGTATTTCCTTCGTCCTGGCTCTTGAAGAGGGCTGCTGGCTCAACGCCTGCATAAAAGGTCCCCGGCTCTCCCTCGCGTCCGGGTTTAATCTCCCAAATCGAATTTACTGTCATCCCAAGGCCCGGCGGAAATTTGGGACTTTCCTTGGGAACTTCCCAGGTCTTACCAAAATCTCGACTTCTTTGGATATGGCTACCCCACACCAGATGGGATGTTGCGGCAAAAATCGTTCGGTTATCTCGTGGATCTAAGACCATATGAATCACCGTGGATCCTTCCAGGAAAGGACCCCGGACTTCCCACTTTTTGCGATCCCGGTCGCTGGTAAGCAGAAAACCTCCTTTTTGGGTTCCAACTAGAAGAATAATCGAATTATGCTGTTTCATAGGCTCTTTCTTAAATTCTTAACTCTGGATAAGGCAAAGAACAGGGAAAGTAACAAGGTAGCGGTCCGGTATCAGAATAATTTCGACCCCACTTTACACTTTCCTTACCCGGATAAGCCAGAAGTTTAATTATCCATCTGGACCTCTGGCTTTTAAACCACTCCTCTTTAGTTTTAAATATCTCCCTTCGGGGAAAAAAGGTCAACTTCTCTAACTGGTCGGGATAGTCATAGGGCTTCCAATGCGGCCCGGGCACGGTCCCGATCATAGATTGCTCCTAGCCGATCAAAAATTTCATAGGCTTGCAGGAGGTGGGTACGTCGCATCAATGCTCCTGTCTCTAAGTGCCGGCCCATTTCATATTGAGCATGTCCTTGCTCGTAGGGCATATGGAGTCGTTCAGCCAAAGAAAGGCTCTTTTGCCAGGCTTTGTAAGCTCGAGAGGGCTTACCTGCCAGCCAGTTATATAAACCTTGACAAAGCCAGGCTCGGGGTTGACCGATCAGAAAGATTCTCGCATACCTGCGTAAGGCCTTACAAGCCTGCTTTGCCGATTCTGGAATTTTTGACCCGGGATCTTGGGCTTTGCCTTTAAACTTATCTGCCTCCCACAGGGCCAGATATACTTCGGCAACCCCGGCGTATCCTTCCAGTAAGTAGTGGGAAGTAGGCGAGGAATTTGCAATGGCTTTTACTGCCAGATCAGCGGCCTGCCGGGCGAGTTGCCATTCCCCCTGACGGAGGTATCCGAGGGCCAGAAGCCCATAGGTGGTGATAACCGAGGTACGATCTATATTATCGGCGTATAGATCCAGAGCCGCTTTCAGTTGGGTTATGGCTTCTTCTATCTGGCCTAGACGTAGTTTGTTTTCAGCCTGTCCGCCTAAAGCCCAGGCCTGATGTAGAAAGTTGCTACTTCGACAGGCCTTTGTGTAAAGATCTACAGCTAGTTTCTCACCCTGGGCAAAGCCCCCCTGGTAATAGGCTATCTGTTCCAGAAGAATCAAGCTTTCTGCCCATTGTTGTTGATTTCCTAGGCGATTGCAGATTTCAATAGCCTGATTAAGAGCCTCTTGAGCTTCAGCCCAACGACCCATACCGAGGCGGTAGACACCGGTTATAATCGACACATAAGCCAGCGTGGGAAGTTCATTCAAGTTCTGAGCCGCTTCCTGTGCCCGACGAAGATAAACTTCAGCTATGGAATGCAAGGGAATAAACCCAATTCCGACACACATATTTGCATAGCTTTGGGCTAATTCAGGTGAAGGACCCACCCAGCCGGCCAGATGGAGGGTATAAAGGGTTGCATGGATAACGGCCCATGTTTCATTGGAGAAGTAATATACCTTTCCCAACTGAGTGTAAGCCCGGGCCGCTTCTAACCAGATGATACACTCCTCTTCTGGGGTTATCTTCTCTATTTTCCTCCCATCTGAAGGTTGGCTTATCGGTCTTCTTGGCCAGAATAGTCGTAACACCTGTCCTGCCAGGCTTAACATCAATTTCCGCCGTGTGGCAGGCACCGACCAGCCCAATAAAGCCAAAGCCCGTTCGAAATGATCTCGACTCTCCGGTAATTGCCCCAACTCCAGACAAATTTCTCCCATCTGCCGTTCCCACCGTGCCCATCGTAATTGAGATTTGGCAATAGGTCGCTGAGTTGATAAGGCAACGGTCATCTTATTTTTGCTTCTATCCTCTCGAATATCCCGTCTTAAAGCTTCGCTGAAAAAGGTCAGGGCTTCTGGGTAAGCACCGGTGCGGAAGGCCTGCTCCCCGGCCTTTTCCAGATAATGGATGGCTTTTGATTCTTCTTCGGCTTTACTCCAATGATAAGCTAAAAGGGAATAGAAGGGGGTTAAATCCCGGGCATATACACACTCATACCATCTTGCGATAGCCCGATGCAGTCCGCGTCGTTGGGAAAATAACATCAAATTGTAGGCCACTTCCTGGGTTATGGCATGTTTAAACCTATACACCAAATCTGATCCCAGCGTTTCGAGTAAAATGACATCCAGCTTTTCCAGGGCATTAAGTTGTTGAACCAATTGCGCTTTGTCTGATTTAATAGGATAAATATCCTGGAGGAGGCGGAATGGAAACGCGCGCCCGATAACACTGGCTACCTTTAAGGTTAATTGTTGCTGCGCCGTTAATCGATCGATCCGACTGATAACCAGGCCCTGGAGGGTATCTGAAAAGTTCAGGGTACTGAAATCCCCTGCTGCAGGTGAAACATAACATTCTCCATGGGAGATGAGAATCTGACCTGCATCCCGTAAGGCATAAGCCAACTCCTCACTGAAGAGCGGATGGCCCTCTGCCTTCTCTTGAATCAATTTAGCTACCGATTCCGGAAGGGCAGTGATCCCCAGCCGTTGGGTTATCATCTCCACCGTTTCCTCCGGTAAAAGAGATCTCAACTGTAACCGATGGATCTCAGAACCCCATCGACCCGGTTGCATAGTAAGAAACTGATGATATTCAGCCGGGAGGGAGTCCATCATCGGACGTGTACTGATAATCAACAGCAGGTTACGGATCCGACGACCGATGGTTAAGGTTAAAGCCCACGAGGCCGAATCCAACCAGTGGGCATCTTCCAGAATCACCATCATAGGCGCCCGGTCGGCAGCTTTTTCTATCACCCTTAAGAGCAGGTTACGGGTATTTTCAGCCCGTACCTGGGCAGACATCTGGTTTGTGATTTCATTTTCCGGTAAATCCAGTGATAAAATCGAATTGAGTAACGGTGCCCAATTTAACCACTCAGGGTCGACTTGCAACTGGGCCAGGACCTGCCTACATCGGCTCTCCAGGTCATCGGTCAAATGATCCAGATTGAAAAGTTGATGAAAAATAGGATACCACGCGTGGTAAGGAATAGATTTCTCAATGGCATCCCCAACTCCCATCAAACTTGCGATTCCTAGCTCCTGAGCGTGCTGAAGGAGATCTTGTATCAGCCGGGATTTACCCATGCCGGCTTCACCTTCTATGATTACAGTACTTCCGTGACCTTCCCGCAAAGCTCTGAGTCGTTCCAGTAAAAACTTACGTTCAGTTGTCCTTCCAACCATTTTTGTTGGGGATTTGGGGGTTATCTTGGTCTGACCATAGGGGGAGTAAACAGCAACGGGTTCGGCTTTACCTTTGACCGTTATCGTGGGTAAAGTTTTAAAGGCCAAACGCATTCGAGCTGCCTGATAGGTGGCTGCATCACAAAGAATACTTTGACCTATGGAAAGATCTTCTGTTACCACCTGCATCAATCGGGCTGCCAGATTGACTACGTCTCCGATCATGCCATACTCACGCCGAATCAGGCTCCCTCGTTCCCCACAAAACACCCGACCGGTGGCAATACCGACCGCACTCCGCAATCCCAATTGTCGAAGCTCGGCCTGCATTCCCAGCGCAGCCTGTATACCTCGTACCGCATCGTCTTCATGGGTTAAGGGAGGTAATCCCAATGCCGCTACCAGGATGGTTCCTTTATCATCTACCATGAATTGATTGACACTTCCTTCATAACGGTATAACACCGTCTGTAAAACCTGCATCACCGTTTGCAATCTGTCCAGGATATAGGGGGATGTGTAATCTAATCCCATGACGTTGACGAACAATACCGTGATACGACGAAGTTCGGCCAGCCATTCAGTTTGTTCTGCATCGAGGCGAGTCAGAATCGCAGCCGGAATATAACTTCGTAAAATAACCTCAAAGCCCGGTGGAGGATTAATCGGGAACAAAGGACGAAGTGGAAGAGGTTCACGGAGTGATTGGATCAGGAAACCCCCTTCGGGTAACTGTTGGCCTGAACCTTGATCCTGAATAAGCTTCCAGGCTTCAGAAGATAGGACCACCTCACCGGGATAGGCCTGTCGCTCTGCGTGGCACATTTGAGTGATGGGCTCGCCGGCTACCAGAAATTCCCAACGTCCTCGCACACCTCCCACACTCGCCATGAGAACCTCCCCTGCTCCAATACCTACCCGTAAGGAAAGGCGCAGACCTTCCGCCACCTTATATTCATTAAACATCGATTGCAAGGCTAAACCGCACTGGACTGCACGACAGGTAGCCAGGGAGAGATTCTCATCTCCCATATTCCGAATAAGATGGCGATTACGGGGTTGGGCAACGGGCCAGAGCGCAATAGGGGCATCCCCGGCAAATTTAAAGACCTCCCCTCCATGGGCCATAATAAGCTCGATAAGCTGACTAAAATAGGTATTGAGGACGTTGGAGAGTTTTTCTATACCGGCCGGACCCTGTTGGGTGAGGCGTTCGGCCAGAGTCGTAAAGCCGGAAATATCGGCAAAAAGTATCGCGGCAGGGAAACGCTCGGCAGAAGGCGTAACGAGAGGCTCGGGATGGGAAATCAGGTGATTCACCATCACTTGAGGGACATAACCGGCCAGAATCTGGAGTAATTCAGGCATAGGAAAATAATAAAAACAAAACCCGAGGCAAAGGAAAAGTCGATGTTACTTGCGAATGATCTTTTCTAGCCCCTTTAAAACATCCTGACATTGAGAGAAGTCGGCCCGTTTTCTGTCGGTGTCTGCCAGACCATTAGAAAAGTACATGACACAATCTGGATTTTTGGAATGCCGCATCCCATAGGTATGCCCCAGCTCGTGAAGGGCTTCTTTTAAAGCTCGCTCCCGAAATAATGGCTCATTACCGGGCAGGTCGTAAAATTCTTGCCTTAGTCGGGTTAGGGAAATGATAGCCATTTTACCGGGACTTTCCGCCTCCCCAAAAACAAAGTTAAGGGCAGGAACAAACAGATCTACATCCACGATGATAAGAACTTTATCATAGTCCCAGGGGCGTAAATTTCGAATCTTATCGAGAATAACCGATGAATAATATTGTTTACGTTGGGGATTATAGGCAGACTCCGGAAGTGAGGAAGCCGGGAGTACCTCGACCTGGATATAAAGCCGCTTCTCTAGTTCGGTTCCCAACCAGGTCAAAAGCTCGGAGGATATCTCTCCCAATGGGAGAAGGCCAACTTGATCCGGTTTTCTCTCTGCTGAGGCTTCAGAAGACGGAAAATTCATGCTGACCAGCATTGGAAATAGAATTACAAATATTCCCATCTAGATGTTGGGGTTAAAAATTTTCTCCCCATTACTTTCCTTGATTCCTGTCTTGTCTTAACATCTTTTATAATTTACAAGGTTTTATCTAAAATACCAAACTTCTTTCTTATTGACAAGGCTAAAATCTTGGCTATAACTAAACTATAGTGAGAACTTTGGAGGTGATTGGAAAAAGATTTAACAGTATAACAGTATAGAGGTAATAGGCTGACCTACCCAGGTTGGCACAGGGGATGATCTCAAACTTAGCTTAAACTTTATTCCTAGGAGGTAGAATCATGTTACTTTGGAAACCGGATCCAACCTTTTATCCTTCCCCAAGACTTGCCATGCAGGCTCCAGCGGAAGGACTGGCTTATGTAGCAACCATTCAAAAAGGCAAGCCGGATGCACTCCGTGTGGTGGATTTGAATCCCAACTCATCTGCTTACGGAAAGATTATCCACTCTGTGGAGATGCCTTATGTAGGGGATGAACTCCATCATTTCGGTTGGAATGCTTGCAGTTCGGCCCTATGCCCCTATGCCCCTCATCCTTATCTGGAACGGCGTTACCTGCTCGTACCGGGTCTCCGCTCCTCTCGGATTTATATCATGGATACAAAACCCGATCCCATGGAACCTCATATTGTCAAAATCATTGAGCCGAAAGAAGTCATGGCCCGGGCCGGCTATACCCGACTCCATACGGTTCACTGCGGACCTGAGGGAATCTATATCAGTGCTTTAGGTTCGACAAGCGATGGAGATGGGCCTGGGGGAGTCTTTTTACTTGATCACTACGACTTCCAGATCTTAGGAAGGTGGGAGGTAGACAGGGGTCCCCAGTTCCTGGGTTATGATTTCTGGTGGCATCTGGGATATGATGTCGGTATTACCAGTGAGTGGGGTCCTCCATCGCTTTTTGAGAACGGTCTTCATTTGGAGGATGTAGTCAATCGTCGTTTTGGTCACCGTATCCACTTCTGGGACATCCGTCGTCGCAAGCATATTCAGGCTCTGGATTTAGGCGATGATTATCAAATGGTACTTGAACTACGCCCTGCCCATGATCCGACCAAAACCTACGGCTTTGTGGGCGTTGTAGTGGATGTACGAGATCTTTCCAGCTCTGTATGGTTATGGTATAGAGAGAAGGACCAGTGGGCCATAAAGAAGGTCATCCAAATCCCTGCCGAGTCCGCAGATCCCGAGGCCTTACCTCCTATTTTAAAGGATTTAAAGGCCGTACCTCCTCTGATAACAGATATCAATCTCTCTTTAGATGATCGTTTCCTTTATGTTTCATGCTGGGGTACCGGTGAACTCCACCAGTACGATGTTTCCGATCCCTTTAATCCCAAACTTACCGGTTCGGTACAGGCAGGTGGTTTGGTCCGTCGAGCTCCCCATCCCAAATCCGGACCTTTAGAAGGGGGTCCCCAGATGGTGGAAGTAAGTCGAGATGGTCGTCGCATCTATTTTACCAATTCCCTTTATAGTAGCTGGGATGATCAATTCTATCCTAATTTGCGTGGCTGGATGGTGAAAGTAGATGCCAGACCCGAGGGGGGAATTTCATTGGATCCCAACTTTTTTGTGGATTTTGGAGAGATTCGACCCCATCAAGTTCGATTGCAGGGTGGGGATAGTTCTTCCGATTCATTCTGCTTTCCATGAGTGAACTTTGGCCCTGGATTGCCCTTGCCTTGCTGGGTGCTTACCATGGAGTGAATCCGGGCATGGGATGGTTGTTTGCGGTAGCCCTGGGATTGCAGGAGAAGAGTCGGCAGGTAGTTATCAAAGCTTTATTCCCCATCGCATTGGGGCATGCACTTTCGATTGGCGGGATTGTGCTTCTGGTAGGAGTAGCTCAGGTCATCCTACCGGAGCCTATCCTACGCCGACTGGGTGCTTCGATACTCTTTGCTTTCGGTCTTTACCGGCTTTTCCGTTCCCGCCACCCACGGTGGGTGGGCATGCGGGTAGATTTTAAGGACCTTGTGATTTGGTCCTTCTTCATGTCATCTGCCCATGGGGCCGGTCTGATGCTTGTGCCCATTCTTTTAAACTGGCCTGCCTCCGGGCAGGTTCACCCTCATGGGATGACTACACCCTTGTTGGGTCAGATGGCCGGTTCTCCCGGGTTGTTGCTTGCAGCAACAGGTATCCATACCCTTAGCCTTCTTCTGGTCACAGGCGCCGTGGCTCTGTTGGTTTATGAAAAACTGGGACTGGCTCTGCTGCGTCAAGCCTGGTTCAACCTGGACCTTCTATGGGTGATAGCCCTTATGGTGGCAGGAGGGATGATTCTGGTGTTCTAATCCTTATCAAGATCAGGCGGGACGCCTGACCTAGTGGTTCTTTTGATTTTGGGTAAATTTCTCAAACCAGCTCCGATCCCATAAACTGGGAAAAGCATTCTTTACGTAGGGGTGAGCGGCAATAATGTTTTCGTCTATATCTACCCCAAGACCCGGACTTTCCGGGAGGTAAAAATAACCCTGTTGGAGGGGATTCCACCCTCGAACCAAAGCATCCCGCCACGGTACGTCGAACTCGCCATAGGCTTCTTGAATCATAAAATTGGGTGTACCTATATCCACATGTAAAGCTGCGGCCAAGGCTACCGGACCGATCGAGCAATGGGGGGATATCCGTATATCTTGAACAGCCGCCATGGCTGCAATCTTTTTACTGGTTAGGATGCCGCCGCAATGTGCCACATCCATTTGTACCACATCAGCGGCCCTTTTAGATATTAAGCGATAAAAATCGGAGACGGTATAGAGACGCTCACCGGCTGCAAGGGGAATTTTCACATGGGATTTGACTTCATAAAGCAGGTCGATGCTGTCCGGGGTAACCGGCTCCTCAAACCAGGTGGGATGATAAGGCTCCAGATCTCTGGCTATTTCCACAGCGGTTTCCACGGAGAATCGTCCGTGACCTTCAATCAGGAGATCGACGTTTTCTCCAACGGCCTGTCGGACCGCTTCTACAATTTTCATAACCTGTTTACGGTCTACGCGGGGTAACTCTTTCCAGGCTACTCCGAAGGGATCGAACTTCAGGGCTGTATATCCTCGACTTACAACTTCCTTCGCCCGATCTGCATACTGTTGAGGAGTATAAGCCCCTCCGTACCAACCGTTGGCATAAGCTGGAAGACGCTCATGGCAACGTCCCCCAAGGAGATTGTAAACCGGCTGACCACAGGCCTTTCCAACAAGATCCCATAGGGCAATTTCAATCCCGCTAATGGCGGTCATGATCGTAGAGCCCCCCTGATATTGATCGCGAACCATACGGGTAATCAGGTCTTCAATGTCGAAGGGATTAGCTCCCAGTACATAACGTTCTTCTAAAAATTCGTGGATGAGGGTTTGAACCGTTTGCTCTTGCCATTCCAAGGATGCTTCGCCGATTCCTGTTAAGCCAGTGTCGGTGTGCAGCCGTATGAACAGGTAGTTCCGCAACCCTGCATTGGTGAGAAAAGTTTCCAGTTTGATAACTTTCATGGCACCTTTCCTTGGGCAAAGATTAAGATAACTCCGGGCAAAGATTAAGATAACTCCAGATTTTTTGTGATCTCACCTCTATAAAAAGTAAGGGCACGGCGCCACCGTGCCCCTACTTCCGCCGAGAAAGAATCTCTTTTGCGGTCTGTATTACGTGCCAGGTAGAAAGACCGTACTTATCGGTCAAATAGGGAATAGAACCACATTCCACAAACTGATCGGGAATCCCGATTTTAGCCAGGGTTACAGACAACCCGGCCATACAGAGGGTCTCTGCAACGGCAGAACCCAGTCCTCCCAGAACAGAATGGTTTTCCAGGGTCAGAACGGTCCTGGTCGCTTCAGCTACCTGGATAATGGCATCCTGATCTAAAGGCTTCAAGGTAGGGACATGCAAGACGGTGGCTTCAATACCATCCTGTTTTAACAAATCGGCTGCCTGCAATGCCTGTTGGGTCATTAAGCCGGTGCTGATCAGGGTCAGATCTCTCCCCTGACGCAGCAGCTTTGCTTTACCCAATTCAAACCGATAGGTCTTCGGATCCAGGACCTGTTTTACCTGTCCGCGTAGTATGCGCATATAAACAGGCCCTCCATATTCGGCGATGGCCGGAACTACCTGCTGGATCTCTGTGGCATCGCAGGGATCGATAACAACCATGTTAGGTATGGCCCGCATGAGGGCCAGATCATCGATCCCCTGGTGGGTAGCCCCATATCCGGTCGTCAATCCCGGTAAACCGGCAATAATTTTTACATTAGCCCGCCCTAAAGCGATATCCACCGCAATAAAATCATAGGCTCGACGCGTAGCGAATACACAGTAGGTGGTCGCAAAGGGAATGTATCCAACCCGGGACAAACCTGCCGCGACCCCTATAAGATTTTGCTCGGCCATACCCATCTGGAAATAACGGTGGGGAAATTCCTGACCGAAGATATCAATATCCGTATATTTACCCAAATCTGCCGTTAATCCCACGACGTTGGGATTCTGACGTGCAACTGCAATCAAAGCATGGCCAAACGGTTTTTCAACGGTGGTGAGGGCTTCAGTAACCGCTTCGGAAACACTCATGGCTACGGTAAATCCGCGATGGGTCTGAGGGTTGTTCATACTTTAGATTCCTCCAGTTGACGTAAGGCAAGATCCCACTCATGGGGTTCCACCCGAATAAAATGGGCTTTGGGCTTCTGCTCGATGAGAGGAACACCCTTTCCCATTAAGGTATAGCAGAGGATGACTTTGGGTTGATTCTGGATAGATCGGGCGGTTTGAAACGCGATCAGTAACTCCTCCAGGGAATTACCATCTATACTCTGGGTATGCCAACCAAAAGCTTTCCATTTGTCTACCACAGGTTCTACCATCATAACGTCGGAGGTCTTTCCATCGGCTTGCATGTTGTTGATATCCACCAGGGCAATAAGATTATCCAATTTATAATGGGCTGCAGCCATGGCGGCTTCCCAGGTAGCTCCTTCTTGCAGTTCTCCGTCTGAGAGAAAGTTGAAAACCCGAAATTTCCGTCCACTTAGGCGAGAGCCAAGGGCCATCCCCACGGCCTGGGATAACCCATGTCCTAATGAACCACCGGTTATTTCAACCCCCGGGGTAGTTTCACACGCCGACATTTCGAATCGGCTCCCGTCGGCACCGTAAGAAGATAGCTCCTCCGGAGGAAATACCCCCAGTTCGGTGAGAGTGGCAAACAGCACAATGGAGTAATGTCCGGTGGAGAGCAAAAAGCGATCCCGATCCGGCCAATCCAGACGGTGGGGATCGAAACGCATTTCATAGAAGTAAAGAACCGTTAAAATATCTGCCGCTCCAAGCCCCTGTCCTACATAACCTTCCCCTTTTCCTTTGGCCATCAAAAGGACGTTCCGTCGGATTTGTCTGGCCTTAAGACGAAGGGAATGGACGAGTTCAGGGGGTGGTGGATTTGGCTTTACTTGGGGCATATTCTCATTTATGGGATTCATACCTGGCCATTTCCATCTCGGCTATAACGTCCTGGAGTCCCAGTTCTTTGAGTTTTGCTTCACCGGGTATACCATCCTTTGTCCAACCTCGAAGGGTGTAATACTCATCCAGCATGGCATTCAATTCATCGGGAGGACAATACATTCCCTTCAAGGGTCCGGAGGGGATAGGTTCCGTCATGACCCGGTGGGGAAGGGTATCATCCTTACGTCGAATCCCTTCTCGGACATTGAAAGCGCGTTCCAGATTGCAAATCCGCTCTCCGATCTGTTCGATTTCCTCCGTCGTCACATCCCAACCGGTGATTCCCCGGATCATTCGGGTATACTTATCGTTGATCATGGCACCGAATCCGCCCCGTTCACTGGTGAATCGACACTGAACCAGAGAATCATCCAGGGCCGTAAAGTTTTGAGTGCGGATGGCAAATTCAGGTTTTCCCTTTGTGGAACGGTGGTCAAACGTAGAGGCATACTGGAGGGTTGGGCGGGTATCGTGATGACAACCACCACGGGTTCCGGTTGCATAACCGATACTCATCCCTTTCAATCCCCGGGCGGAATGGCCCGGTACTTCAACTCCCTTTACCGTATAGAGGAATTCCTTTGCTTTCTCACCCAATTGTTCTGCAATCCTGGCTGAACCCTCGGCCAACACATTCCCAAATCCTCGACGGAACGCCGTAGCCTCAATCAGCTCATTCATCAGGCGATAATCTCCAAAACGAAGATCGATGCCCCCGGTATCTGAGCGGGTCAATAAACCCTGCTCGAAGCACTCGGTAACAAAAGCCAGGGTTACTCCCAAACTGATGGTATCCATCCCCAATTCATCGCAAAGTTCATTGGCCTTGATAAGAGAAGCCGCATGGGAATTATCTAACATGGACCCAAAGGCAAAAATCGTCTCAAATTCCGGCATCTTCCATCGAAGCCCTGCATATTCTCCTTCTTTAACCGCAAAATCCTTTCCACAAGCAATAGAGCAGTGATAACAGGTTGTATCCTTTTCAAAATAATTTTCTTTGTAAGTATCCGCATTGACTTCAGAGGCCCGATCCCAGACTTCATAACGCAGGTTTCGGGTACCCAGGGCCCCTTTGGTATTGATCAGATCTACCAGGGCCTGGGTTCCATAGGCCTTAAGAACTGCAGTACCGGTTTTGAGAGCTTCCCGGTTTTCGTTGACCAGGGCTTTCAAATCGGCCAGGTCGGCAACTTCTGTTTTCCGGTTCCCCCGAACCACCAGAGCCTTAACGTTCTTAGATCCCATAACGGCTCCTATGCCGCCCCTTCCTGAGATCCCTCCCCGGTTTTTCCAGAAATGGCCCATGGCCGCAAATCGTACCCGGTTTTCCCCGGCCGGTCCGATGGCTATGGCATCTGCATCCGGACCTTCTACCTCCAGGATGGATTTAATGGCATCGGTAATTTTTAATCCCCATAAGGATTCCGCCGATTTGATAGATACTCCGGATTCATTTACAACCAGATATACCGGACGATCTGCTTTCCCGGTGATAACAATGGCATCAAACCCGGTCCGTTTCTGCGTTACCGGAAATCGCCCGCCAAAGGTAGAGTCAAAAAATAATCCGTTTAACGGGGATTTGGTCCCCACACAGATTCGACTATCACTGGGAATACAGGTATCGTTGATGGGTCCGGTGGCAAATACGATCACGTTTTCCGGATCAAAGGGTTTAACCCTGGGTCTAACCAGATTATAAAGCAATCTAATTACAAATCCATTCCCCCCCAGATACTTTCGAGCAAAACCATCTCCAAAGAAATCAATTCGAGTCGTGCGGTAATTAAGATCGATGGTTAAAATACGGCCTCCATAACCGTACATCCCTTCAGCCGGTAACTTAAACTGTACAAAACCGGTCTACCGACCGACTTTAGGGCCCACAGTTTAAGTTCCTCTCCTTTCAAAAACTTAACTTCATGCTGTTGGCTATCTCTGGAATTTGAGTGGTTCTTGAATCAATCTATCATGGGGAGAGAAGGAGGTCAAGTAGAAACTGCCTATAATTCCGGTAAAGATTTTGTAACTTCGAGATTCACAAGGGGGGAAGAAATAATATAATCTGCCGTAGAGCGGTTACAGGCTATGGGGATATTATAAAGCACGGCTAAGCGCAATAAAGCTTTCACATCTACATCATGGGGCTGAGGGGTGAGAGGATCCCAGAAAAATACCAAGATATCTACCTTACCTTCCACAATCATGGTAGCAACCTGGGCGTCTCCCCCCAAAGGTCCACTCTTCAGCAGGTTAATATTTAATCCGAGCTTGTCCTGCAAGATTTGTCCGGTGGTTTGAGTTGCGTAAATCTTAAAGGATTTGAGAGTTTCTCTATTAAAACCTGCCCACTCCAAAATGTCCGTTTTTTTAGCATCGTGGGCAACCAATACAATAACTTTTCTGTTCATAAAGATCTTCCTATCTCCTCACTTACTGGTAGCTGCTGGATTATCCACTGAAAGAATCAAGCTTTCCGATCCTATCTTTCCTTTAAGTCCTTTAAGTATAGCAAAATCTCTACCAAAGGTTTCAGCCTGTTTCAAAAACCCTATCCGATCCCTTTAGAGAAGGCCGGTTCAGACCCTGGAAGTTTTGAGCCAGAGGGGGACAGAATAAAGACAGAAACTGACTCTTTTTTGTGCAATTTTACCGAATCAACCCCATAAAAGGGGCCTATAGGGTTAAAGAATCCAGATAGGAAGACCCGGGTAGTTCTATCGGATCATTTCGGGATTGCTCCCAGGAGGCTCATCATCCAACGGTCTTTACCTCTTTTTTCTTTTTAAGCAAGAACGGATTCAACACGCGATAGCGTCTGCTTTTACTCCATTTCCGAAGCATCCTTCGAAGAGAGAGATGAACTTTATCCAGATAAGTCCGGGCCAGAAAATAGTAACTGTCTCCTACCTTATGGAGGGTTACTCGATTTCCGATCTTGAGATGTTTTAAACTACGACCCCGGGCGATAACCCAGTTTCCTTTGATATCTTTGATGAGTGCTAAGGGTAAAGGGGAGGGGAAGCCTTCTGGAGTTGTGTAGAGAACGGTAAAAGTTTCAATGACGCCTTCTTCGGCGATTTCTTCGTTTGTTTTTCGGACCAATAGAGTTTTGTCGGTTGGTAAAGGGTATACTCCCTGCCAGTTAGATGGGAAAGTTCTCCAAAGATCCGTTCTTTCAAGGATCGTCACAAAGTTGTTGGTAGCCAGACCACCGATACTTTGGGCCAATCCAATTCGGGCCTTGTCCAATTGCCGGGAGGGTTCAACTTGCCGACGTAGTTGCCAGACGATCTCCACAATCTGGGCCAGTCCTGAGGCTCCCACTGGATGCCCCCGGGCTTTGAGTCCTCCCGACGGATTAATGGGGAGTCGACCCTTTAGGTGAGTCTCTCCTTTTTCGAGGGCTTTAATCCCTTTTCCCGGGGGGAAAAAACCTAAATCTTCAGTGCCGATGATCTCGAAGGGAGTAAAAGCATCATGAACTTCTGCAAAGTCAATATCGTCGGGATTTAAACGGGCCATCTGATAAGCCCGGAAGGCAGCAAGTCGGGTTGCTCTAAACGAGGTAAAAGAGGTACGATGGCGAATAGCCAGCGTATCGGTCCCCTGTCCCAGACCTGCTACCCGTACGTTTGTTTTATCCGAGGTCAGGATAACGGCCGCCGCCCCATCGGTTATGGGAGCACAATCATAGAGTTTGAGAGGAAAGGCTACCACTTTACTCTCAAGATATTGTTTCTCAGAGAGAACATGTTGAAATTGGGCGTAGGGATTTAAAGAACCGTTATAATGGTTTTTGATAGCAACCAAGGCCAGCATCTTCTGCATGGTGTTATGGGAAATTTTGTACTCTTTAAGGTACCTCTCCGTCAGCATGGCGGCAAGGGCCGGCATCGTCGCCCCACAACTTCGTTCAGATCGATCGATAACTTCCGCCAGAATCTTTGTAGCTTGCGTGGTATTCAGATGGGTCATTTTCTCTCCGCCCAGGACGAGAATCCGCTTATAATAGCCAGAAGCTATAGCTTGATAGGCCAGGTGAAAGGCAGCCGCACCGGAGGATGAAGCTGTTTCAATTCGAACCGCCGGAGTCCCAATCAGCTTTAAATGGTCGGCCATTAAACTGGCAAAATTTCCTTCTTGGATAAAGGCCTCAGGGTTCATGACTCCTATGTAAATAGCATCCACTTCCTCGAGTCCTGCATCTTGCAAAGCTTTATAGGCAGCCTCGGTCATTAACTCCGGTAAAGATTCTTTTCTCTTTCCAAACAGAGTCATCCCGACACCCGAAACATATACCTCTAACATAATCTTGGGTCCTCCTCTGCCTGATTTCTTGAACCCTGACCCTGGAGAAGATCCGATCCTTGAAATCAAAAACAATTTTCCCCCCGGCAATGAGTTGGAGAGGAAAGTTTCTACGATATATATGATGCTCCACAAGATGACTGTCAAGGGGATTCTCTTCAATCTGGAAGGACCGTCTTGCTACCTCGAGACTTGTTGCCAAATCCGCATAAGCCAGCGGGTTATTCCCCTGCCTTTAAGTAAACCTAAAACTTGTAAAAAGGAGGAAAAGGAATGAAAACACCTAAAACTTCTGCCTGAAGGAATTACCTAAAAAGGAAGTAATAAATACATAATATAAGATAAAATAAAATATTTTGTTATAAATATTGCCAAAAGATTCATATGATATTAGGTTAGAATCAGAAAAATGAAAAGACAGTTGGTTGAGTAAAGAGAGTCATAAAGTCTTGATAGGGAAGGAGAGTGAAAACCTTCTCAGGGTTTAACTCAATATCCCCAAATAAGGAGGTAAGGTTATGTTTAAGAAGTGGTGTTTATGGATTGTGAGTTTTATATTCCTGATTTCACTGACCCATCTCGTCCACGCAGCCGTTTCCGATCCTCAATCCCGAGGGGTAGAACCCGGAGAATCCAAGAAGCCTGAAGATACCCTGAAGGAAGGACAAATGGGCAAGGAAGGACAAACAGAGTTCGGAGTGATTAAAAAAGTAGATTCTGACAGGCGAACCGTTACCATTGAAACGAGAACGTCTTCGACCGAGACCCAGGGCCAAGAAATAACTTTTACTTTGGGTGAGGGTGCCTTTAAAGGCGGGAATCTTTCGGACCTGAAACCGGGTCAATATGTACAATTTACTCGAACAGTCCGAGGGACGAAGGTAGGACCCAGTCATCCTCAAACTCCCGGGCAAGATATTAAGCAACCTTTAGAAGAGAAAGGGGAAGGGACGAAGGTAGGACCCAGTCACAAAGAACCCCCCCAACGAGATATTCAACAACCTGTACAACCCGGAGAACAGGCAACAACCGGTCAGGCCGGTCGACCCGCAACCCCGAAAGTTGCGGCTGAAGGAGATATGATTACGTCCCTTCAGGTACTTCCAGAGTCTGAATGGAAGACCAAGCTACAGAGTTCAGGGCAACCCTCCCGCTAACAGTAGAGGTAAAAACGGTGATCGGGTAGGGAAAGATTCTTAATCTACCCTCCTGTTTTGTTCAAGATCCCTCTAATTCTAAATAAAACAGAGTTAGAGGGATTTTTCCTGCTTACTTCCTTTCAAAGAAAAGGATTGGAACGTATATTTAGAAAAGAGTTTTATTCAAGATTTATTTCCCTTTGCATTTAATTACACGGTCCTTAGGAGGCTCTTTCAAACCTGCCCCTACGTCAGGAAAGGCAAAGAGGAAATCTAAGGATTAAAAGGGGGATTCCGTTGATCCGGGATCCTATGCGATCGGTCATGTTTTATCCCTGGATACGTTCTCTTCTCTTTAAACTTTCTCATAAAGACCCGGAGCTGGCCCATGAATTAGCCCTGAAGGTCTTCCAATACCTCGGGCGGAAGCCGGAGATTTTACAAAATTTTACATCTTTTCAGGATCCTGCTTTGGAGCAAGAGGTTGTTGGGCTTACTTTCAAGAACCCTGTGGGACTGGCGGCAGGTTTTGATAAGAATGCAGTAGCTATTCATGGATTAACTACTTTGGGTTTTGGCTTTCTGGAAATAGGTACCGTTACCCGATATCCACAGGAAGGTAACCTCCGACCTCGTATTTTTCGCTTTCCCAAAGATAAAGCCCTGATCAATCGAATGGGGTTTAATAATGAAGGTGCCGATGCCATAGCGAGGCGTTTTCAGGAGATGAAGCCGCCAACCATTCCCGTGGGAATTAGTATCGGAAAATCTAAAATAACCCCTTTAGACAAAGCCGTTGAAGATTATGTATACTCCTTTCAAAGACTTTACCCCTATGCCAGTTATTTTGCCATAAATGTCAGCTCACCCAACACGCCCGGGTTGCAAACCTTGCAGGAGAGAGATCAACTGGACAATTTGATAATAGCCCTTCAGGAAGAGTCTAAAGCCTTATCCAAGCAAATGGGAACTCCTAGAAGGCCTCTTTTCGTAAAGATTTCACCAGATTTAACCTGGCAGGTCCTGGATGAATTGATGGGAGTTTGTTTAAATCGCGGGGTCGATGGTCTCATTGCAACCAATACCACCCTTCGACGCGAGGGTCTGAGCCTCCAGACCCATGAGATGGGGGGGTTGAGCGGCAAGCCGTTACAAAAAAGAGCTCTCGAAGTGGTACGATATATTTACCATCATACCAGGCTCCCCGTTATAGGAGTTGGGGGCATCTTTCAAGCCGAGGATGCCTTTGCCATGTTGAAGGCCGGGGCGCGATTAATTCAAGTTTATACCGGCTTGATTTACGAAGGACCCTTCATGGTTTATAGAATCAACAAGGGATTACGAAAGTTGATGGAGATCCATGGGTTTAAACGAATTCAGGAAATTAGAGAATAATTTCCAGAGTCCTATAACGCCTTGGACATACCTTGGTATACCCTTTATTCAGAGGGTCCATCCCCTGGAACCTGCTGCCGGCACCTACCTCCCCTAAAGGATTACCCGATCAGGAAAAATATTAATCCCCGTTGAAATCTATTCTAAAGGAATTATCCTTAGAAAGTAGAGAACAATTTTCTTGACAGGAACAACTTTTCGTTACATGTTACGAAACACTCCCTGTTAACAAGTCATAAAGAATTTTTACAAGGAAAGGTGTTAAAAGGACTATGGAAGTTAATTATATGACTCGAAAAACCTGGAACCATCTGGATCAGAAACTGCAAAAACTTAAGGAAATGATAAGACCGGGTGGAACGATTAGCAAAGAAATTGGGCATGCTGCCAGCTATGGAGATTTAAGCGAAAATGCCGAATGGGAGATGGCCATAGCCAAGAAGGAAATGTTAAATCTGGAAGCGGCTAATTTACAGAACCGTTTGGCCAACGCCGTTATCATCGATACGCTAAACATCAGCACTGATAGGGTTATGTTGGGAACCAAGGTAACCCTTTACGATCTGGATACCGATAAGGAAGTTGTTTATCAGATTCTGGGTGGAGAGGATGCCGAGTTTTATGAAAACGTCATCTCTGTTAAATCCCCCATTGCCCAGGGGTTGATGGGAAAAAGGGTAGGCGATGAGGTGAAAATTAAAGTTCCCGACGGCGTTAAGACTTATGAAATCGTTAAGATAGAACGGTTCTCTTAGGGAGATTTGTTCGTTGTCTTTTGTTCGTTACTGAAGGATCCTAAAGGGTAACGACCGAGGACAGCGAACTATAGGCCATGAAAGAAGATCAGCTTAAGATCCTTTTGGAATGGGCGGTGAGTCTATGGGGAGCTGATAGAGCTGAAGCTCTTCGGCCGGCGCTTCAATCAACAGCTCAAGAGCTTGAACAAATCATCTCTTATCCAATGGATCCTCAACTTGAACCCATTTTCTTTTTGTAGGTAACCGGTCGTTCGTTGTCCATTGAGATTCCATAAGGAGTCTGTTCCTACGGATCTAAAAACAACGGGCAACGAACAACAGACAGCGAAGTCATGACGGAGCCTTATACCTGGACCATTACAGAAGCTTTGACGTATCTTTCCCAAGGGAAACTCTCGCCCATAGATTTGGTAAAATCCCTTTTGGAACGAATCGATAAGGTAGAGCCAAAGGTAAAAGCCTGGACGACATTGGATCGAGAAGGGGCTTTAGAGGCTGCAGCTCGTTGTAAACAAGAACTTGAGCAGGGAAAGCCTCGAGGCCCCCTTTATGGGATTCCGGTGGGGGTCAAAGATATTTTTTATACTCAGGGGTTGAGAACCACCATGGGGTCCAGGATCTTTGCCGATTTCGTGCCGACTTATGATGCAACAACCGTCCGACGCCTTAAAGAGGCCGGGGCTATCATTTTAGGAAAAACGGCGAGTACCGAGTTTGCCTATTTTGATCCGGCTCCGACCCGTAATCCCTGGAATCTGGAACATACTCCCGGAGGTTCCAGTAGTGGTTCCGCAGCGGCTGTGGCTTCAGAGATGTGTCCGGCGGCTCTGGGTTCTCAAACTGCTGGCTCTTTACTCAGGCCCGGCGCCTACTGTGGGGTTGTATCCCTAAAACCCACTTATGGGAGGATCAGCCGTCATGGAATTTTTCCGGATGCCTGGTGTCTGGATCATCCGGGCTTTTTTGTTCGCAGCGTCGAAGATGCTGCCCTCCTTTTAAAAGTCCTGGCTGGCCACGATCCTCAAGATGCCCGTTCATCCAAGGAGCCCGTCCCCGATTATCCTCAGGCTCTACAACGTTTTGAAGGTCCACCCCGAATCGGACTTGTTCGGGAGTTCTTCCTGGACCATGCTGAAGAACAGGTTCGTAAACACTTCGAGGGGGTTATCCAGCGTCTGGCTGGTGCCGGAGCTACCGTCCAGGACATAAAAATGCCCCAGAGTTTTTCTGCCGTCCAGGCAGCTCATCGGACCATCATGCGGGTGGAAATGGCGGCTGTTCATGAAGATCTGTTCCATCGACATAAGGAAAAGTATAGCGCAAAACTCCGGGAGCTCATTGAGACCGGCATGTTGGTTTCCGGAGTTCAATACTTGCGGGCCCAACGGATCCGAAATCAATTTATTCAGGACATGATCCCCCTTTTGAGTCGGTGGGATGTTTTGTTGTCCCCAACGACGGCATCTCCGGCTCCCAAAGGTTTGCAGGCTACGGGGGATCCTTCTTTTAATATTCCCTGGACCTTTTCCGGCTTTCCTGCAATAACCCTTCCGTCCGGTCTCAGTGAATCCGGACTTCCACTGGGAATTCAGTTAGCAGCAGCTCATTTTAAGGAAGATAGGCTCCTTGGAGCTGCCCACTGGTGTGAGAAGGTACTGGGATTTAAAGAAAAACCTCGCCTGTAAAGGCGATCCGATCATCGAATTATCGAAGTGTGTACCTTCGAATAAAATCCTCATTGAGTTCGACCCCCAATCCAGGTCCTTTGGGGGCATGCAAATAACCTTCGGCGTCCACCTGCAGAGGTTCCTGGATCATGGCCTGATTCATTTCTACGCTTAAAGTTTCAGGATCATAAGGGTATTCAAAGAACGGGCAATTTGGAACCGAAAGGGCAACCTGTAGATTGGCTACCAGACCGAGCCCATTTCCCCAGGTATGGGGAATGAACAGTTTGTTCTCCAGATAGGCCATGTGGGCAATCTGGCGCATTCGGAACAGACCGTCGGATTGCATGGCATCGGGTTGGAGGATATCATAGCAGCCCTGATCCAGAAGCCACTTGAATTCGTGGATGGGTCCGTTCCATTCCCCACCTGCAATATAGATATCGGTCTCCTGGGTTAATCGTGCGATTCCTTTGAAATTATAGATATAGAGAGGCTCTTCCAGATAGTAGACCTTTAATTTTTCCAATTCTCGGGCCATCATCAAGGCCCGTTCATAACTCCAGATCGGATGAGGTCGGGGACTGTTAAGTAACAGGGCCTGGTTGGCGTCCACCATGATCTCCATTCGATCCCCTACCTCATCCCGAACCGCTTCCACAATGGCCAGATCGTCCTTAGGATCTTCATTATGGAGGCGGAGCTTGATGGCTTTGAATCCTTTTTCCAGGTAGTGATGAACTATCTCCCGGTGCTCCTGGGGGGATCGAGGCTCCGAAGGGGCTCCATAGGCCAGGATTTTATCTTGAAAGCCTCCCCAAAGTTTATAGAGGGGTTGTCCGGCGGCTTTTCCTACAATATCCCATAGGGCCTGATCTACAAGCCAGAGGGGAGTTCCAAAGTAACGGGCACTGTAGATTGTCTCAATATGCCGTTCCGTGGCCAGGGGATCTTTTCCTATCAGGAAAGGGGTTAGGAGGTTATGAATACTGTGGACAACTTCTTCTCCAAAACAGATATGAGAAGCCCCAATCCCGGTAATACCTTCATCGGTGAAAATTTTGACCAGTGTAAACTGGATGGATTTTACGGCAGATCCCGGGACCCAGGCATAATGGTGCTCTTTAGGTAGAGGGATCTCAATGAGATTGGCTTGAATTTGGGTAATTTTCATCCTTGAGGTGTCAGGAATTGGGAGTCAGGATCCGGGAGCCGGAGGAAATATGGATCCCTGGCTGCTGACTCCTGATCCCTGCTGTTTATTTTTTGTACCTGGCTATGGCCTCTTCATCCAACTCCACGCCCAATCCCGGACCCTGGGGAACGTGAATATAGCCTTCTCCATCGACTTCGAGGGGTGTTTTAAGCATCCCGAAATAAGCTTCCTTAGTAAAGGAGGGAGGATCGTAGGGATACTCCAGATGAGTACAATTGGGAATCGAAGCCGCTAAATGGAGGTTGGCTACGAGTCCCAGTCCGTTTCCCCAGGTGTGGGGAATGAACCGTTTACCATCTACATGGGCGATTCCGGCTAACATTCGTAATTGAAAAAGACCTTCGGAGAGGGTTGCATCGGGTTGAAGGATATCGTAGCAATCCATATCCAGAAGCATTTTAAGTTCTCGAATTCCTACATTGGCTTCTCCACCTGCGATGGGAAGATCTACTTCCTTGGTAAGGCGTGCTAATCCCTTAAAGTCATATCGGTTGAGGGGTTCTTCCAGCCAGCTTACGTTGAGTTTTTCCAATTCCCGGGCGGTCATCACCGCCCGAGAGTAGGACCAGGTCGGATTGTATCCGGGACTGACCAGTACTCCGGCTTGATTGGCATCTACCATGATTTCCATCTTATCTCCGATGGCTTTGCGAACTGCTGTAACCAGGTTCAGATCCTCTTTCATCTCAGGGTAATGAATGCGAAGTTTTACAGCCCGGAAGCCTTCTTCATAATACCGATAAACGTCTTCGATACGCCGTTCGGGAGGCCGGAGTTCGCCACTACTGGCGTAGGCCTTGATTTTGTCCCGATAACCGCCCCATAATTTATAAATAGGAAGATGGGAGGCTTTTCCAATGATATCCCAAAGGGCGATTTCAATGGGCCAGGGCAGCCCTCCGTGGGGTCGAGCGTTTCGCAAAGTCTGGATATGTTGCTCCACCGCAAAGGGATCTTTTCCCAAGAGGTGGGATTTTAGGGAGTTAAACGTCGGAATCTCGCTTCCAAAGGTCGATGCAGCGGCTATTCCGGTAATTCCTTCATCTGTTAAAATTTTAATGATGGTCACCCCTATCCCTTTTTCACTTCCGCCGGGCGCCCAGGCCGGATGAAAATCTTCCGGGAAGGGGAACTCTGCTACTTCCAGGATTAGATCGGTAATTTTCATAGGTTACAGGAGACAGCGGGCGGTAAACAAGGGACCATAAAAAAGGTAGTTATCCCCTGGCTTCTGCCCACCATTTTTTAGCTTTCCAGGACCCTCTTAATTTGCTCTTCTGCCCAGGTTATAGCCGCTTTGATGGGTGTTCCCGTGACGACCTTGGCGGCCATGTTGGGGAGAATATAGAGATCGTTGATCCGCTGGACATAAGGATTCGGAGGGGAAGGCCAGCCATGGACATGGCCAAATCGGGCTTCACCGGGGAGAAGCTTAAACTTGGGATGCTCGGTCCAAAGAGGGTGATTCTCATAGGCCCGTAAGGGGGCCTGGCTATATCCCCTGGCGGCTACCAGCCAGTCAGAATAATTCTCCGGCTCATAAAGGTATCTGATAAAGTTCTTGGCCAGTTCCTGATTTTTTGAGAAATTCCAGATTCCCAAACTCGCCACCGAGAGTTCCACATGCTTCCCGGCCGGTCCGGCGAGTGCCGAGTGGATTCCCAGTTTATCGGCAATTTCCATTTTTTTATCTACCGCCGTTATATAAGGACTGATGGGATTGTGAATCCAGCAACCTTTCCCCGATAGTAAAAATCGATTGTTGCTGGCATCATCCCAGGAGAGGACTTCTGGATCCATGGCCTCTTCATATAACCTTTTGTAATAGTCCAGAGTGGCTTCGGTTTCCGGAGAGTTCAGGGCTAAACTTTTTCCATCTGCCTCCAGGACTTTACCTCCGAAGGACCAAAGGATCGACCAAAAGGTATTGTAGGCATCATTGGTCTGGCTGATGGCAATTCCTACAGGATGCCCTTCTTTCTTCAAGATCCGCCCGGCATTCAAAAGGTCTTCCCAGGTCTGAGGAATCGGATATCCGGCGTGTTGAAAGAGATCTTCACGGTATATTCCAGGCCAGGTTAAAAAGAACCAGGGAATCGACTTCCAGGAATCTTTCACAAAGTCACTTTCCTTAACAAAGGAATACCATCCTCCCCGTTTGGCCCCCAGGTCCTCAACCACATCATCTACGGAAATTAAATGTTCATGATAGAGCCAGGGGGCCGTTTCGACCATATAAACGATGTCATGTCCGGCTTGAGCATGGATCTCGGCGGCTAATTTAGTCGGAAGTTGTAGGTGGGGAATCGTATCGATTCGGATGATTACCCCTTGTTCTCGGGCAAATCTGGCTGCCTGCTCCTTTAATTTTTCATCTGCTGCCGGTACAAAGTGGTTCCAACTCAACATGGTAAGTTCCGGGGTTGCTGCCCGAACCCGGGCGGGCCTGAAGAGATAGGAGCCGGATAAACTGGCAACCGTACCGAGCGTCTTTTTAATAAACTGGCGACGATTAATGGGTACATCGTACATGGTTTGTATACCTCCTCTAGTTTCTATCAGTGGTAAAACAGACCGGGAGGTTTGTCAAGAAAAACCACTACCAAGGGAACCGATGATAAGTCTAAAAATCCCTTGACGCGTTCTATCTGTAGGCATACGCTATTCCATACCAACCTTTAAAATAAGAGTATGAAGTAAAATCATGGATATTAAAACATCCGAATACGGATTTAGAATAAACGGGTTTTCAGATTCCTATCAACCTGTTCATTCTATAAGTCCGTGTCTGGGTACAGAAGAGAAAATACCCCGATGTCAAATACCAACCGACAAATTACCCTGGCTTCAAGACCTGTAGGATATCCTAAATTATCCGATTTCAAATTAGTAGAATCCCCTATTCCGGTCCCCGGGGAGGGACAAATACTGGTCCGTACCCTTTACCTTTCCTTAGATCCCTATCAACGGGGACGAATGAGCGATGCCCCCTCCTATGCAAAGCCGGTCCAGATCGGTGAGGTTATGATCGGTGAGATCGTCGGGAAGGTAATTGAGTCCCATCATCCGGACTTTAAAGAAGGAGAAATCATTGCAGGATACCTGGGCTGGCAAGAGTATGCTGTATCCGATGGTAAAGGCCTACGAAAAGTAGACCCCACATTGGCTCCCATTTCGACAGCCCTGGGAGTTCTGGGAATGCCAGGTATGACGGCTTACTTCGGTTTGTTAGATATAGGTAAACCCCAGCCAGGAGAAACGGTCTTTGTCTCCGGTGCAGCAGGAGCTGTGGGCTCTATTGTAGGGCAAATTGCAAAAATTAAGGGTTGTCGAGTCGTGGGCTCTGCAGGAGATAATACGAAAGTTGATTTTCTTGTTAAAGAGCTCGGTTTTGATGCCGCCTTTAATTACAAGACCGTTTCGGATTATTATGAAAAACTCAAGGAACTCTGCCCCAACGGAATCGATGTCTATTTTGATAATGTGGGAGGTCCTTTGACCGATGCGGTTTTTCGCTGGATCAACGTAAAGGCGCGTGTCGTGATCTGTGGACAAATTCACGATTATAACCTGGAAAAACCGGAACTGGGTCCCCGCTTTCTCAGGCAATTGATCATTAAACGGGCTAGAGTAGAAGGTTTTTTGGTCTTCGACTATGCCGATCGATATGGAGAAGCACTCCAACAACTGGCCGAATGGTTCAAAGCAGGTAAGTTAAAGTATCGAGAGACCATCGCAGAAGGAATTGAAAATGCTCCCCAGGCCTTCATCAGCATGCTAAAGGGTGGAAATATCGGTAAACAGTTAGTCAAGATTTCAGAACCTTGATAAAGGGTTGCCGCAGATAAACGCCAAAGGATACTTATCTGGTCCGCGTTTATCTGCCTCTATCGATGGTTTTTTAGACTATCTTTTCCTGACTTCGGATCAACCTCTCTTTTACGATCCAAATCTTAAAAAGAATTTTTCCTCCTTGACTTTGCCTTGAATCAATGGGATAAAATGCATAATAATCCTGAAAAATTAAGAGGACCCAGTAGTTTAAATCTGAGGTTATAAGAGTTATCCTATGATAAAAGTCGGTTTGTTTATCCCCTGTTACATAGATCAGCTCTATCCCCAGGTAGGTATGGCTACCCTCAAAGTATTGGAGAGATTTAACGTGGAGGTAGACTACCCTTTGGATCAAACCTGTTGTGGACAGCCCATGGCAAATGCCGGATGTGCAGCAGATGCAGCTCCCCTTGCGGAGAAATTCTATCGGATCTTCAAAGATTATCCCTATGTGGTTTGTCCTTCGGGGAGTTGTACTTCCATGGTTCGTAATCATTACGATGATTACCTGAAAGGAAAACCTGGCCTGGAGGAGTTAAAGAAGAAAACCTTTGAGCTGTGTGAATTTCTTACCGATGTTTTGAAATTAGAAAAGATAGAAGGACGTTTCCCTTATAGAGTTGGATTGCATCAGAGCTGTCATGGCCTCCGTGAGTTACGTCTGGCCAAGTCCAGTGAACGGATGGGAAACCCCTTCAGCAAAGTGAGTCCCCTTCTGGAATCTTTAGAGGGTATAACCCTTGTGAAGTTGAGTCGTCCGGATGAGTGTTGTGGATTTGGGGGGACCTTTGCCGTGGGTGAGGAAGCCGTATCCTGTATGATGGGAAAAGATCGTATTGCCGATCATGAACAGTCTGGAACCGAAGTTTTAACCGGGGTTGATATGTCCTGCCTGATGCATCTGGATGGATTGATCCGTAGGGCCGGAAAACCGATCCGGGTGATGCATATTGCCGAGATATTGGCAGGAGATTAAGAAAATAGAAGTCAGGAGCCAGAAGCCAGGCGATAGGCTTTTCTGCTATAAACTTAAGGTATCTGGCCCGTGACACCTATCGAGTTATGGATCATTCAACAAGAGCGGCTCAATTTATCCGTAATGAGGCCAGGGTCCACTGGCATGATCAGGCACTCTGGTATGTCAGGGTCAAAAGGGATAAAATGGCCCAGAGCGTACCCGAGTGGGAAAATCTCCGGGAGATAGCTGCACAGATCAAAGCCCATACCATGTCCAGGCTTCCAGATTATCTGGAGATGTTTGAGGAAAATGCCACCAGACTGGGAGCTAAGGTTCATTGGGCTGTTGATGCCAGAGAACATAATGAGACGGTCTATCAGATCTTAAAAAATCATGGGGTCCAGCGGGTGGTTAAGAGTAAATCCATGTTAACCGAGGAATGCCACCTCAATCCTTTTCTGGAAGCCCGAGGAATTGAAGTCGTAGATACGGACCTGGGAGAGCGAATTGTTCAATTGGCTCAAGAACCTCCCAGTCATATTGTACTTCCGGCCATTCATAAAAAGAAGGAAGAGATCGGTGAGCTGTTTCATCGATATCTGCATACGGAAAAAGGAGCCTCCGATCCCACCTATCTCACCGAATCGGCTCGCGGTCATCTGCGGGAGAAGTTTTTGAAAGCCGATGCCGGCATTACCGGAGTGAATTTTGCCATAGCGGAAACGGGAGGATTGGTTATTTGTACCAATGAAGGGAATGCAGATATGGGGACTTCCTTGCCTCCTCTTCATATTGCCTGTATGGGCTTCGAGAAGTTGATCCCTAGAGCCCGGGATCTCGGGGTTTTTCTCCGACTTCTGGCTCGTTCTGCTACGGGCCAGCCGATTACTACCTATTCGGCTCATTTTCATGGGCCTCGTCCGGGAGGCGAACTCCATATCGTCATTGTGGACAATGGACGGAGCCAGATCCTACAAAAACCGGAATTCAGACGTACCCTCTCCTGCATACGTTGTGGGGCCTGCATGAATACCTGTCCGGTGTATCGGAGAAGCGGAGGACATAGCTATGATTCGGTGGTCCCGGGTCCCATCGGATCAATTTTATCCCCCGCCCAGGATCCTCAAAGATACTACAGTCTGCCCTTTGCGTCCAGCCTCTGTGGTTCTTGCACGGATGTTTGCCCGGTAAAAATCGATCTCCATCATCAACTCCTTGCCTGGAGAAAGGAATTGGTACTTCAGGGATTAATTCCCTTTTCTAAGCGACTGACGATGAAAGTCGTGGGATGGGTGTTTCAAAACACCTGGGCCTATGAAGGAACCGGTCGGTTAGTCCGCTGGATCGTACCCAAGCTTCCCCGATCCGTCCTTTATAATAGATGGAATGTCTGGGGAAAACAAAGAGAACTTCCGCCTTTCCCCAAAGAAAGCTTTCGGGAAATGTACCGGAAAAGGAAGGTTCAGGGGTCGGAGGCCAGGAACCGGAAGTAAAAATTTTGGTTTTTGACTCCCGGCCGCTAGTTTATGACCAGTAAACAAACCATTCTACAGGCCATCAAAAAATCTTTACCCCCTGAGGTTCCTTTGCCAGATCTTCAGGGTCTCGGAGTTTGTTATGAAAACCCGGAAGCCCAGTTTGCCGAAATCCTGAAGGCAGTTGGCGGCTCTTTTTTTCGAGTGAAAGATATAGAAGCCCTGAATCGAGAATTAAAAAATCTAAAATTTTATCAGAACGCGCGCAAAATAGTCTCTCTCCTACCCGGGGTAGGCGAACCCACCGTAGATCTCGAATCTGTAGAAGATCCGCATCATCTCGAAGATGTAGAAGTAGCCATTCTAAAAGGGGAATTTGCCGTAGCCGAAAATGGGGCAGTTTGGGTGACAGATCGAGGACTCCGCCACCGGGCCATTTATTTTATTACCCAACACCTGATCCTGGTGGTGGAAGCCCATCAACTCGTCCACAACATGCATCAAGCCTACGAGCGTTTGGCCTTTATAAATCCAGGATATGGAGCTTTTATCTCCGGACCTTCTAAAACCGCAGATATTGAACAGGCTCTGGTCATCGGCGCCCACGGGCCAAGATCCTGTACCGTGTTCCTGGTAGGATAACTATTTCTCTCCCCCATAAGATTTGTTCTCAAATTCCTTGACAGAGATAGGTTATCACGGTACGATGAGCTCATATCAACTTTAATTTGCTTATTCTTTGCTGTAGAGATACAAAGAGTATCCGAGCATATTTTCTATTCGGTATATCTGAAAAGGATGCTCTGGACCTGGCATTGTGAACCCTTCGATACCTCAGAATAAGCTCCGCGAAGCAATTTTTAGAGGTTCGAAGAGGGTTCTGTTCCCTTCGCTTCAATTTGGGCTTCAGCCCCATTGCCCCTTGTAATGACTCTGGGGGTGAGTTACAACTAACCGGGCAAGAGGGTAATTTTTTGAGTTTTGGTATCTTTGCAGCAAACTCTGAGGAGGATAGCGCAGTGAGCAAAATCAATCGCGTTGAAATCCATGAATTTACTTACGAGGCCCCCAACATAGGTTTGGATGCCAGTGGTTTCAATTTAGTCTATCAACCCAATGGACGACAAAAGTTAAGTAAGTATGCCATCGTTATCCAGACGGAGGATGGAGTTCGGGGTGAATATGTGGCCCTTTGGGTGGCAAACCGCATATCCTTAGGACAAACCCTTACGCTGGCTCCCCATTTAATCGGGCGGGATGCCATGCATCGGGAACAAATCTACGATGATTTTAAGCGAGCCCTTCGGCAGTATGATCATATGGGGCATGGACCCATAGACATCTGTCTTTGGGACCTGGCCGGTAAGAAATTCGGTGCTTCCATCACAACCCTGCTGGGGGGTTGGCGTAAACGCCTGCCGACCTATGCCAGTACCCTGCATGGTGACCGAAATGGTGGGTTGTCTTCTCCGGAAGCTTATGCGGACTTTGCAGAGCAATGTTATGAAATGGGCTATCGGGCCTTCAAGATTCACGGATGGGGCGAAGGCAACGTGGCGGAGGAAGTAGCAACCATCCGGACCGTAGGAAAGCGGGTGGGGGACCGTATGAAACTCATGGTTGATCCGGCCTGTGAATTGCGAACCTTTGCAGATGCTCTGGCAGTGGGTCGTGCCTGTGATGAAGCCGGTTTCTTTTGGTACGAGGATCCGTTCCGGGATACCGGAGTCTCCGCTTACGCCCATCGTAAGCTCCGTCAAATGATCAAAACGCCTCTCCTGGAGACCGAACATGTCCGTGGCCTTGAACCGAAAGCGGATTTCTTAATCGCGGAAGCAACCGACTTTCTCCGTGTTGATCCGGAATATGATATGGGTATCACAGGGGCTATGAAAATTGCCCATCTGGCCGAAGCTTTCGGTGTCGACGTAGAGGTCCACGCAGCCGGTCCGGCCCACCGCCATTGCATGGCTGCTATCCGAAATACGAATTTTTACGAACTGGCCCTGGTTGGCCCCAAATGCGGTAATCCCTTACCCCCGGTCTACGCCTGTGATTACACCGATGAACTGGATGGGGTTGGTAAAGATGGTTGTTTCCCGGTACCGGAAGGGCCTGGTTTGGGAGTTACTTACGATTGGGATTGGATCGCAGCCCACCGAACCGCTTTACATGTTTTTGAGTAAATCGACAGCAAGACTCTTTAAAAATTCTCCGACAATCCCAGGTACCAACCCTAAGAAAATAACCGAATTGAGATTCCTGTCACGGGTGATTACCTTAAACGAGATTCGGAGAGAATTTTAGAAAAATGGATGCTAAGAACCGGTAATTTTAAGGGACAGTAATTCTCAACACCGGAAAGTCAGGCCAAAGAGGAAACAAGAAGTGGAAAGCTAAAAAAGAACAACCTTAATCCACTTTACCTGTTTAAGGGTACTGGAGAATGTATAAAATCTGAGAAGGACCTGTAGGATCTATACGTAGAGTGGCTCTAAAAAGATAGAAGCAACAAATAGAATGGAAGAGGTTATGAAAACACTTATAACTTTACTCAACTTTGTTCTTCTTATTATAACTTTCGCCGTTCAAACAGCCCTTGCCGAATTGTCTCCCTGCTCCTACAAAGAGATGCAGAAAAATGCACCAGAGTATCTCAACCTGCAGATACTATCGGTAAAGACTGAGAAAGCATCAGAAAGTATAAACGTAGAGATTGAAGCAAAAGTGATGGCGGTCCACCAATCCAAATCCCAGGTTAAGCCAGGAGACGTTATCCACCTGCATTATGTTCACAACACGAAACCGCTGGTTGGTCCGCGCCCGATTCCGATTTTGGAAAAAGGAAAGGTATATCCGGCTTTTTTGACAAAATCAGAGGATCAGGAATTTTACGAACCTGCAGCTATGGGGAGAAGTTTCGAGGTTATAAATAAAGTAGATTGCTAACCTATCTTCGAATCGTAAAAGGCAAGGTTATCCTTCAGGTTTTTATACCCTCCTGCCTCAGAAGGGGGGTCTTGGGTTATCTTCAAATTTTACTACAAGGATGTATCTTTTCCATAGCCTCGGCTGGGTAATTCCTTAATAGAATTTCCTTTTCTTTAATCTCGGTGGGGTGACCTGCCAGTAGTTATAGAGAGAAAGATTCCCTAACTAAACTGGTTAACTATGTATACGCACCAGGATAAGAAGGTTAGCCCCATGGGGGCAACCTGGGGATAGCCCCTGGTGTAAGCCAGGGGAAACAGAGTCCTATCCACCAAATGGGGACGTTTAACCTACTAAACCCCAGCAGGGCGACCTGTTTAACAGGACGCTACCGGGGAGCTTAAAAAAATTCTGAATTCTGAATTTCCCGATTTGCGTCGGGAGCTACCAACTATTCGCCCCTGACGGGGCTTTTAGCTTAAGCTGATGCTTAGGCTCCTCGACCTCTTAACCGGACGTTCTTATCTTCCTTTACAGGCCCTCCAAATCCCCCTCTTCTCTTGTCTGGCTGCCTGCTCGGCTTCGAAGAAGTATATCTGATAATTATACGAGGTCTCGTAGTTGAAGGTTTTAGCAAAACCCTCCCGGATCATGAGGTAGTTGAAGAGCTTGCCATCCACCCAAATATATCGTAGTAATCGACCATTTATAAGGCCCTTCCCCAGGGCAGGATCTGCTTCGAGTTTTACCATCTTAGCCGTTAAAAGCTGCATGGCTCGACTTTGGGCTTCCATCCCGTAACACTGTAAAGGATTGGTCTCAGGGGCATCAACACCGATAGGTTCGACAATAAAGGACTTATTACCGATGTTCATCACAAAGGTATCTCCATCGGTAATAACCATCACAGGGACCTGGATTTCGTCGTAGAAAGGAGGCGGTGGAGGTTGGGCAAAGGAAAGACAGGAGGTAAAGCCGATAATCCCAAGAATACTTACCAGGTAATAGATCCTCTTCGAACAAATCTTCAGGCAGGTCAATGGGTCGGTCGGTATCAGCCAGAAACGACTTTCCGGTGGATTTCCATCATCACCCTTAGAACAGGGGGTTTTCGGTTTAGATCCATAAGCAGTAAGGAATTTCGATCCTTTGGGATTTTTATGATTAAACTGAGCATATAACATAAGAATAATTTCTTGCTAGGGTTTGAAAAATTTTTATACCCTGATTTGTTCCTGTCAACATTTTTTATAGACAAACCTATTTTATATTATAGATTTGGTTAAGGTTGACGGCGTAATTCTTAAAAGGAGAAAGTAAACCCAGACTTTGCAGGGGGGACGGTTTACCATCATTCACTTTGCAGGTTTGAGGGATAAGGATTTTGGATGAAATATAAAATCCTGGGTAATACCGGCGTCAAGGTTTCCAGCCTGTGTTTTGGAACCATGTCTTTCGGGACCGATGCCGACAAGGAAGCATCGGCAGCCATGTTCCATCGTTGTCGGGAAGTAGGAATCAATTTCTTTGATTGTGCCAATGTTTATGGAAAAGGACGTGCTGAAGAGATTTTAGGGGAGCTTATTTCGGGTTGTCGGGATGAAGTGATTATTACGACCAAGGTTTATGCCCCCATGGGTTCTGATATTAACAGTGGAGGTACTTCTCGACGTCATATCATGGCGGCGATTGAGGCCAGTTTGAAACGGCTCAAGACAGATTACGTGGATCTTTATTTTCTGCATCATTTTGATACTTCAGTAGCTTTGGAAGAATCCTTACGGGCCCTGGATGATTTGGTTTCTCAAGGGAAAGTTCTTTACACTGGAGCCAGCAACTTTGCGGCCTGGCAAGTTGCCAAAGCGTTGGGCATATCTGCCAAAGAAGGTTGGGTTCAGTTTAAGTGTATTCAACCCATGTACAATCTGGTCAAGCGTCAGGCCGAGGTGGAGATCTTACCCATGGCCCAGTCCGAGAACATCGGGGTTATTTCCTATAGTCCTTTGGGAGGTGGTCTGTTGACCGGAAAATATACCTCTCGACCTCAACCCGATGCCCATGGAACTTCCCCTAAGAGTCGCTTCTTTGAAAGTAAAATGTATCAGAACCGTTACGGTGAGGATTGGATGTATGAAGTGGCTCAGAAGTTTGTCCATTTTGCCAAAGAGCGAGGTTTCAATCCGGCCGGACTTGCCGTAGCCTGGGTTGCCAGTCATCCGGCAATTACGGCTCCCATTCTGGGTGCACGGAACGTTACCCAGTTGGAAGATTCTCTCAAGGCTCTGGAAATCAACATGACGCCGGAGCTTCGTGCAGAGATCTCGGCCCTATCTCCAGAACCTCCACCGGCTACGGATCGGAGTGAGGAGCGGAAAAGGTGAGCTGGGTAACCGGGTTGAGAGACGGATACTTTAAATAAAAACCAATCTTTAAACCTTTACTAAGAACGGAGTAAAATTATGGATATCGGTATTATCATGTTTGTAACCCACAAGTCCATTGATATTATTACCCTGGCCCAGAAGGCCGAAGCTTTGGGATTTGAATCCCTATGGATTCCGGAGCATCCCATTATCCCCGTCCATATGGAAACCCGATTTCCAGGAAGTCCAGATGGGAAGCTTCCAGAATTTTACAAGCAATTGGTCGATCCTTTTGTTGCTCTGGGAGCGGCAGCGGCTGCAACCCAGAAACTGAAAATAGCTACGGGGATTTGTCTGGTACCGGAGCGTAATCCGATATTGTTAGCTAAAGAAGTCGCAACGCTGGACTTGATATCTAAAGGTCGGTTTTTGTTTGGAGTAGGGGCCGGCTGGTTGAAAGAAGAAACCGAGATCATGGGTGGGGATTTTGAACACCGCTGGCGTCAGACCAAAGATGCCGTTCTCGCTATGAAAGCCCTGTGGACCCAGGATGAGTCTTCTTATCAAGGATCTTACTATAAATTTCCTCCGGTCTGGTGTTATCCCAAACCCGTTCAAAAACCCCATCCACCTGTTATTTTAGGTGGTGAAGCGGCCAACGTTTTTAAGCGTGTCATCGAATGGGGGGATGGCTGGCTACCACGAGGAAATTATATCAGCCTGGAAAAGGTCGCCGAAGGACGTAGGGAGTTGGATCGTCTGGCTATGGCCGCAGGTCGAGATCCGAAATCCATCAGTATCACCATTTATCGGGCCGATCCGAATCCTGACTCCAACGCCCGTTATGCCGAAGTAGGAGTTAATCGGGTTTTGCATCTGATCCCTTCCTTGCCTGAAGCTGAGGCGATAGATGCTCTGGAAAAGCTGGCAGCTACCGTAAAGCCAGGAACCGCCCGTTAATTTTCGGGATTGCTTGCAAAGGCGTGAAGAAGGTAGTAGCCTGGGACGTTCTTTACGCCTTTGAAAGAAAGGAATGGAAGTGAGTTTGACAGAAAAGGTCCGAACTGCCTGCAAAACCGTGGCCGAGAAGGCAACCCATGTTCGTATTCACTACGATCGTATTCCATCCTATGCGGCTTCTCTACCTTTAGAACAAATTAAATCTCCAGAGTTGGATGCAAATTGCCATTATTTAGGCCATGGAGAGGATACGGTTGCCTTCCTTTTGACACTGGATACGATTAACTTTGGATCCGGCTATTTTCCGTACTTACGTAAACGCCCCGGTATGTCGGGATACTTCACTGTTGCTTCTTCCCTCAACGATTACTATAAAAATCATGGGCCGCTTTCCCCGCAGGAACTGGTTCGGCTGACCTTAGAAGATTGTGCAAAAATATTCCATCAAGATCTTCAAAACGAGCCGGTGCGGGAGCTTATGCAGCTTTTTGCTACGGCCTTGAATGACCTCGGTCGGTATGTGCTTGAGGATTTTGATGGAAGCTTTGTTGGTTTAGTTGAAGCGGCGGATTCATCGGCGGAGCGACTGATACAGCTACTGATTAAAATGCCCTACTTTAACGATATCGAACCGTATGGCGAGGGGATGGTACCGTTCTATAAACGGGCCCAGTTGATGGCTGCAGATCTTCACCTGGCCTTTGGTGGGGAGGGACCTGGTCGATTTTACGATTTGGACCGCTTGACCATCTTTGCGGATAATCTGGTACCCCATGTTCTCCGGGTGGATGGTATTCTGCGTTATACTGAAGAATTAGCCGTACGGATTGACGCCGAAGAGTTGATTCCTTTTCGTTCTCCCGAGGAAGTCGAAATTCGGGCGTGTGCTGTTCATGCCGTGGAACTTTTGGTTCAAGAGCTAAAAAGATCGGGACAGGAAGTCACGGCCATGAAATTAGACTATCTTCTCTGGAATCGAGGACAACAACCTTATTATAAGAGGATAAAACCGAGACATAGAACGCGAACGGTTTTTTACTGAAAAACCTATTTTAACAGATCCTATACTTTTGCCGTTTTTAAATATGCCTCCAGGGAGGACCACAAAGAGTATGGGAGTATAGGAGTTGTGGGGGGTATGGGGTATAAGGGTAAATCTCCCTATACCCCCCCCCTCACTTCCACACTTCAGTACTCTCATAGTCTTTCGTGGATAAATAAAATCCATGGCTTACGAGAAAATGCAAAAGTATAGTAAGAAAGGAGAAACGAAGATGGGAAAAAAATTACTTAAGTTAGTAGGACTGGGCTTAATCCTTTTACTGGGACAGGGTATATCACAGGTCTCTGCGGCCAATATAACGAAAGTGGGTTTGGTGACCGATGTAGGCAAGATAAATGATGGTACTTTCAATGAATCCGCCTATAAAGGCATGATGCGGGCCGTTCAAGAGTTTGGTCTTAAAAGCGCTTTTATTGAAACACGCCAGCCTACAGATTATGAAAAAAACATTGAACAGCTTATATCCGAAGGGTATGAGATGATTATCACGGTGGGTTTTCTGGTTGGGGATGCGACCAAGAAAATGGCCCAGAAATATCCCAATGTGAAGTTTGCCATTGTAGATTTTGCCTACGACCCATCGGTTCCTAATATTCTGGGTCTTATCTTTGCAGAAGATCAAGCAGGCTTCCTGGCTGGTTCGCTGGCAGGTCTTATGACCAAGAGTAAAATTGTGGGAGCCGTCCTCGGAATGGAGATTCCGCCGGTAGTTCGATTTAGAAAAGGTTACGAAGCCGGGGTAAAGTACGTCTGCCCGGACTGTAAAGTACTGGCCGTTTATATTGATAGTTTTACCGATCCGGCACGGGGTAAATCTGCTGCGCTTTCCCAGATCGACGAAGGTGCAGATGTGATCTTCGGTGGGGGTGGTACAACTGGCTCTGGGGCGATTCTGGGTGCTGCCCAGGCAGGGGTATGGGTCATTGGCGTGGATCAGGATGAGTATATGACCACCTTCAAAAAAGGGGAAGCTCCCGGGGCTAAAAAATTACTGTCCAGTGCCATGAAGCGTGTGGACAATGCTGTATATGGTGCCGTGAAAGCGGCTGTTGACGGCTCTTTTAAGGGAGGAACGGCTCTATTCAATGCCGGTAATGATGGTATTGGATTGGCTCCCTTCCATGAAACCGAGACGGCCGTTCCCGATACGGTAAAAGCCAGACTCAGAGAAATTGCCGATGGGTTAAAGGCGGGGAAGATTAAAACAGGGGTCTAGAAAAAGGCGAGGAGGGAAAGGCACAAGACAAAAACCGGGAATAGGATCTGAAAAAATTAAAGTGTTTTTACTTCGGCCTTTTACCTTCTCATACCTTTTCCAGTTGATCTTGGGATACCGGAACTGTCCTTACAGGGAGTGATGGGAACCGAAGCTATCTTCTGGCTTCAACAGATCGCTTCGCTCCTGGGGTTGCTGGCCATAACCCTCCAAAAGGACCATTTTCAACTTGAAAAGGTATAGGCTTTAGTGACTTTGGTATTGGAAATGCGGGGAATCACAAAGCGATTCCCCGGGGTGGTGGCTAATGATCATGTGGATTTCCGATTGGAGAAGGGAGAGATTCATGCCCTCTTGGGTGAAAACGGCTCCGGTAAGACAACCTTGATGAATATCCTGTATGGCCTCTACAGGCCGGATGAGGGTCAGATTTTCTTGAATGGAACCAAAGTCCATTTGACGAGTCCCAAGGATGCTATTGCCCATGGTATCGGAATGGTCCACCAGCACTTCATGCTGGTACCGGTTATGACCGTTACCGAAAATATAATTCTCGGAAATGAAGTAACGCGGGGAGGCTTGTTTCTGGATTTGAAGCAGGCGGCAGATCGAATTCGGGAGTTATCCGAGCAATACCATCTGGAAGTTGATCCTCAAGCTCTTATCCAGGATCTACCCGTAGGTATTCGTCAGCGAGTGGAAATCCTTAAGGCCCTTTATCGACAATCCAACGGAGAATCTAAGTCCAAAAGCTCGATTTGGGCGGACATTCTGATTTTGGATGAGCCCACGGCGGTACTGACTCCAGAAGAATCTGAAAATTTATTCCGTACCCTAAGTTCACTGGCCCGGCAAGGCAAATCCATCATCTTTATTACCCATAAACTAAGGGAAGTCTTCCATGTGGCCCATCGTATCACCGTCTTACGCAATGGGCGGGTGGTGGGAACGACAACCTCTAAGGAAACTACGGAAACCCAACTGGCTTCCATGATGGTGGGACGTGAGGTTATTCTGGCCGTAGAGAAAAAACCCCTGGAGTTTCAGAGGGAAGTATCCGACCGAAAACCTGTCTTGCATGTTCAGGATTTGCAGGTGACAGATGATCGTGGTTCTGTCGCTGTGAAAGGAGTATCCCTGGATATTTATCCAGGCGAAATTCTGGGGATCGCTGGAGTACAAGGTAATGGACAGACGGAGTTAGTTGAAGCCTTGACCGGTTTGCGAAAAACAATCGCCGGTAGTATCCACATAAACGGAGTTGATATGACCCCCTTTATTCACTCCGGCTATTCGGGTCCGAGGAAAATCCTGGAACAAGGTGTGGCCCATATTCCCGAAGATCGCCATACCTATGGCATGGTGGATAGCTACCCCCTGACCGATAACCTGGTTCTCAATATCTATTACCAAAAACCTTTTGCACGAGGGATTGTAAGGAACCAGGCGGCTATTGAAGAACATGCAATGCGTCTGGTTACGGAGTTTGATATTCGGACCCCTAGCATTTTCATTAGAGCCGGGAATCTGTCCGGCGGTAATCAACAGAAAATGGTTGTTGCCCGGGAATTCTCTCGATCGATTATCCTACTGATTGCCGCCCAGCCTACCCGCGGCCTGGATGTTGGATCTATAGAATTTATTCACAAGCAGATCCTACGGAAGCGGGATCAAGGATGCGCGGTCCTTCTGGTTTCTGTAGATTTGGATGAGATTTTATCCCTCTCGGATCGAATTGCCGTAATGTATCGAGGTCATATCCTTGCTACCGTGGATGCGAAAGAGGCATCCCGAGAAGTTTTAGGGTTGTGGATGGCTGGAATAAAATAAATAAATGAAAAGTAGAAGGCAGATGGTACCGATCTTTAGAGAAATCCTCATCCCTATCCTGGCCGTATGTACGGCATTAATCCTGGGTGCCGTCCTGATCGAAATAAGTGGAGTCAACTTTCTTGAAGCCTATCGGGGTTTGTTTGAGGGAATGATTGGATCACGGCGTGCGCTTATCGAGACGTGTGTTGCTGCGACTCCTTACCTGTTAACAGGCCTTGCGGTTGCCATAGGATTTCAAGGGGGTTTGTTTAATATCGGCGCGGAAGGGCAGTTTTATATGGGAGCCCTGGCCTCCGTGATTGTGGGTTATGCCGTACAGGGATTACCTGCCTGGCTTCATTTACCCTTAGCTCTGGTTGTTGGAGCTATAAGTGGGGGTGTTTGGGGTTCCATTCCGGGTCTCCTTAAAGCCAAATTAGGTGCCCATGAGGTAATCAATACCATCATGATGAATTATATTGCCCTCAAACTGGTGGATTATTTGGTAAAAAATGTCTTTCGTGATCCTGCGGCCAGCATGGATCGTACGCCTTACATTCTTCCGACAGCCCAGCTACCGAGAATTTTTGGACCCGATTATCGATTGCATGCCGGTTTTCTCCTGGCACTGGCAGCTGTTGTTTTTACCCACTGGTTATTATTCAAGACGACCCTGGGTTTTGAGATTCGCACGGTCGGAGCCAATCCCGGCGCGGCCAGATATGCCGGGATGAATGTAGGCGGTAATATAGTTCTGGCCATGGCCATGGCCGGGGCCATGGCCGGATTGGCCGGGGTAGGGGAAGTATTGGGGCTGAATCATACCCTACCGGCAGCTTTTTCTGCCGGCTATGGGTTTGATGCCATCGCAGTCGCTTTATTGGCCAAATCGAACCCTATAGGTATTATACCTTCGGCCTTTCTTTGGGGTGGTCTCCGGAATGGGGCCGGTCTGATGCAGGTTCGAACCGGAATCTCCATTGATCTGATCAGTATAATACAAGCTCTGGTCATTATGTTTATTGCAGCAAATCAAATTGTGCGCTGGATATATCGAATCAACTGACAATTTGATTTTTGCTTTCTAACTTGGGCCTGTTTTATTTACTCTTCGGTGTGTTTCTCTTATGGAGTGCTTCAGCTATGGCACCCCATATGACCTCCTCTTTGCGCTTCTCTACCCTGGGAACCCTAAAACTCCCCACCCAATTTACCTTTCTGATGTGTGGAATGATTTCTATTATCCTGGGGATTTTGTATGCCCCACTCCCATTTTCCTTCCGGCTGGAGAAAAGATTAGGGAGGGTTTTTCAGCTCCTGCCCCGGAGAATCGCACCATTCCTCATGGTGTTTATTGTACTTATCTGGGCCGGTGCGGGACGACAGATCGATGTAATCGGGATGCTTGCACAAAGTTTGCGGTTAGCCACACCGATCGGTTTAGGTGCTCTGGCAGGTATCCTTTGCGAACGCTCCGGAGTGATAAACGTGGCTATTGAGGGGATGATGCTCACTGCAGCATGTACAGGATTTGTGGCAGCTCTTTATACACAAAACATTTGGTTGGGATTGATTATTGCCGTCCTATCCGGTGGCCTTACGGCTGCCCTCCATGCCGTACTCTCCATTCGATTTTTAGTAAACCAAATTATCAGCGGGATGATCCTTAATATTCTGGCCATTGGAATTACCGGATTTATTCGCAAGGCTTTTATTGTGGATAGCCCTTTACCAGCTCCCCCGGTTTTTCCGGCCTGGCAGATTCCTGTTCTCTCGGACCTGCCTCTCATCGGTCAAGTCTTCTTCCGTAATCAACCCATGGTATATGCCTTATTAATCCTGGTTCCTACCTTGCATGTTCTTATCTTCTATACCCGTTGGGGGTTACGAACCCGTGCGGTGGGTGAGCATCCCCAGGCGGCCGATACATTGGGAGTCTCTGTTTTCAAAATACGATATATCAATGTCATAGTGGGTGGTTTCCTCGCAGGGCTTGGAGGGGCCTGGTTCTCGCTGGAAACGGTGGGTAACTTTGATGATATGATGACCGAAGGCAAAGGATTTATCGCCCTGGCAGCTATGATCTTTGGAAAATGGAATCCAGGGGGGGCCTTTGGGGGCGCCCTTCTATTTGGATTTGCTGATGCCCTTCAGATCAAGCTACAAATCTCCGGCGTCCAGGTTCCCTATCAGTTCCTCAGTATGATTCCCTATCTGGTAACCATGATCGTATTGGCAGGTCTTATTGGACGTGCTACCCCACCGGCTGCGGAGGGGGTTCCATTTGTTAAACATTAAAACGATAACTCCGGCCAGAGGTCCTGAGGGTCGCCGACCTGTTTAGGGAGGTACAGAAAAATTCCAAAAAGATCCATACTGGCAGGATCTTGTTTTGTTTTATGAATACTTTCACGGAGATAACGGTGCAGGCATTGGAGCCAGTCATCAGACGGGTTGGACAGGGCTGGTGGCTAAATTGATGGAACAGAATGGAAGGTAACTCTATCCGGTGAGAAACATCGAATCGCAGGTTACCTTCCCTCACTCCCCTTCCTCCCCCTCCTGAAGCTTCAGGAGAGGGGGGAAGGGGAGTGAGGGACATAGGTGCCAGGAATGGCCTGTTAATAGCTACAAAATTCTAAATAGCCTTAAAGCCCCTTCAGAGCGTCCTGTTTAACAGGATGCTCCCTAAGGAGCTAAAAAACCTTCCACCTTATTACCTGCTCTTAACTTAATACCGTTGAAGCAGAGCCTGGGAACGAAATAAAGTACCCCCTCTAAGTAAAAAAGATCCATGCTTGCCTGTTTGCTTTTTCCTTCGATGGGTTAGGTACCGGAGTCCGGGGAGGCAATAAATATTCCATTACTCAGCATGAGGTCATGATCCCAATTTTGGTCATTCCTTGTTGCGTTAACGTTATTAATCCCGTCTCGCCCTCTACTTTCAAGGGTATAAGAATCTCTGGCCGATACAATATAACGAAAAGGATTACCCCAGCCATCCCGGTCTGGAATAGCCGTTATATAAGTGGGAATTAATACGTTGTTAAGACTGGTATTTGGAGTTGTAACAGTAGTTCCTATCGAACCTCCCAGAGGTACAATACTGTTATCTTGAAGATACTGGGCTATGGCATTGGCGATGGTTTTCATGTCTCCCATGGTTCTACGTTGTCGAGCCCTTTGAGTGGCATTTAATAAATTCGGAACGGCTATAGTTGCAATAATACCGATAATGGTGACTACCACCAGTAATTCAATTAGAGTAAAACCCAACTGGTTCTTTTTAAGCTGAACTGGCCTCATAAGTACGGACTCCTTTCTTCGGCGTAACAGATCGAATAACCTGTCGAGATGATCCTAAGTTTTAAGGTGTTCTTGCAAGAAACCAGGAGTTATTTACCTTTTATATCGTTCCTCGGGAAAATGGATATCCTTGATAAAAGGGGCATGCAATATATATGCTAATTCCTATTCCTGTTAAAATCCGGTATGACCGCCAGGAACAACTCCGGAAAGCCGCCCTGTTAAAGGGTGATCCTGGGGGATCGCCCTGCAGGTTATGTGACCTATTTATTTAGTATTAGAACACTGCAATGTATGAGTACATTGTTTACTTAGTTTTGTTTAACATTTAAGTGGCCCTCACCCCAACCCCCTCTCCCCTCACCCCCTGTCCCCCAGTAGGGGCGGGAGGCCTCCCGCTCCTACAGAGGGGGAACTGGGGGGCTAGGGGGGGAGGAGCGGTTTAAAAGTTACACAAAACTAAGTAAACAAAGTATCAGACGGGGAGTTCTTACGGGGCGCGGAGAAGTTTAGAATGTCATAGTTATAAATAGACTGCTTCTATAGGGCTTAAGCCTTTAAATTACTGTTATTTTCTTTAGGTAATATTTTCCGGTGAAAGGGTATCCGGTTTGAAAAGGTAAGAACTTAGATAGATGTTATGACAAGGAAAAGTGACGAATTTTGTCTCTCCTTTTTTATCTCTTTGGAGTCTCTAAAGCATGCCATGGTGGGGTTTAGGGTTGTTTAGACGAGGATCTTGGCAGGTTGCCAATTTTTAGCCGGTCATATCTATATCCTGCTCCTTTATTCTGAATCCACTTCGCCCATAAACGATAACTCAAAAGTATCGCCAGTATAATGGCGTAAATTGTAGGATTTCGCGTATCTGCTTTAACCAACTGGAAATAGTGGATCACCCCACCCATACCGATGAGATAAATCAATCGGTGGAGGGATTGCCATCGCTTTCCAAGGCGTTTGATCATTTTATTGGTGGAGGTAACGGCCAGGGGGATCAGGAGGAGAAAACTGGTAAAACCCACGGTAATGAAAGGGCGCTTAATCACATCTTTGGTAATTTCATCCAGGGCAAAGAACTGATCGAGTCCTGCATAGCTCAAGAAATGCAGGCAGGCGTAGAAAAAAGCGAATAACCCCAGCATACGCCGAAATCGAATCAGCCAGTCCCACTTTAAAAGATGCTTCAGCGGGGTCACGGCCAGGGTGATTAATAAGAATCTCAAGGCCCAATCTCCCATACTTCGGGTAGTTGCTTCAATAGGGTTAGCACCAAGATGACCGGTCAGGGCCTTGATGATCAATATAACCAAAGGAATCAGGCAAGCAGCAAAGACCATAGGCTTCACCACATACTGTATCCACCGATTCCGGGTCATTAGTCCTTTCTCCCTCATCCATTGTCTGTAGTACCCTGTTACCTTAATTTTCATGGGCTTTCCCCCTCTTGCTTACCTTCCCCTGGAGAGTGCTTATAAATAAGCCTCTTTCCCTGACTCTTCCTTCCTGTAATAGGGGAAGGGGGGCTTTACTCCGAAGTTCCCTCCCCCGGGAAACGGGAAGGAGATAAGATGGGAACGCTTACCAATGAGCACTCCCATAAAACACCTACCTCAGACCTGCCTCAGAAAGCCCACTTCCCCTTTCCTGAAACTTCAGGAAAGAGGGGTGAAATGGGATTAAATTAAGTCCTCCTTCTGGATCTTAAAAATAGGTTCTTAAATCCATATTGGCGTACATATGCGCAACCTGTTCTGCATAGCCATTAAACATAAGGGTTTTGCGCTTGAAAAATTCTCCCACACGCCGTTCCCGGGCCTGGCTCCAACGGGGATGATCTACTTCTGGGTTTACATTGGCATAAAAGCCATACTCATCTGGAGCGGCCAGGGCCCAGGTATTCATGGGCTGTTCTTCCACAAAACGTATCTTAACAATGGACTTAATACTCTTGAACCCATACTTCCAGGGTACCACCAGCCGAAGCGGGGCCCCATTCTGGTTAGGTAAAACCTCTCCATACAACCCAACGGCCAGGATTGTCAGGGGATTCATGGCCTCATCCATGCGTAATCCTTCCACATAGGGCCATTTAAGTATAGCCCGTTTCTGTCCGGGCATCTGTTCTGGATCATACAGGGTGGTAAATTCAACAAATTTGGCTTTGGAGGTCGGTTCAAAGCGTTTGATCAAATCCGCCAGCGGAAACCCTACCCAGGGAATCACCATCGACCAGGCCTCAACACAACGATGTCGGTAAATACGTTCTTCCAGGGTCTTAGGAATCAAATCTTCTAGATGATAAACAGCCGGTTTGTTTATCTCACCTTCTACTGCAACCGACCAGGGGCGAGGTTTGAGGGTTTTCGGGGCTATTTCGGCCGGGGATTCCTTATCGGTCCCAAACTCGTAAAAGTTATTATAGGTGGTGATAGCTGTATAGGAAGTGGGTTTTTCATCGGTGCTGTAAGGCCCTTTAACTACCTCCTCTAACTTTTCCCCTGCCTGGACCGTGTCGGGCCTCAACAGATCCGGACCTAAAGATCCGGAAGCTGCTGTCACCGCAGCCATAGAGGCAGCCCGGATGAACTCACGCCGGTTAAGATAGAGTTTTTTATCGGTAATTTCCGAAGAAGGAATATCCAAATTGGTTTTAATTTTGATGAGCATAGATTTTCCTCGCTTGACGTAATCGGTTAAAAGGTTTATGCTGGTTTTTAAATCATTTTCCTAAACTGTTTAATAAACAGTCGGTTGACAGGTAAAAATCCTTACAGGATCCTCTCCTTTTTATATTACCAACTCCGAGGTTAAAAGAGTCCACAGGATTTATAAAAAGCAAATGATTTTATAGTCCTTCAGGGGGAAGTACCTTTTTAGTTGATAAACGGGGAGATGGACCATGACTAAAACTATATGACTGTCAAAATTTTATGTAAGGATTTCTTGCATGGGACGACCGTTCACCAAACAGGTTAAATCAAGTATTTATAATACTAGTTTTAAGGTATATCCTGGACCTATAAAAAGGGAGGAATAAAATTATGGAAGGTGTTGTGCAACCGTCATCGAGTCGCAAAGGGGCTGCCATTAAGGCTTCCATTTTCATAGTTTTTATCGTGGGAGCCATTTACCTAGTTCGGTTTACCCCGGTTAAGGAATTTTTTACCCCTGAGGTTCTAGGTCGTTCTTTAGAATCCGCGGGCATCTGGGCCCCTTTGATTTATATAGTGATTTATACCGTTGGAGTTTGTTTATTTGTACCGGGTACCGTACTGACTGCTTTAGGAGCTGCTATTTTTGGACCCTACTGGGGTTTTCTCTATGTCTGGCTTGGGGCGATGGCCGGCTCCAGCGTTGCCTTTTTTATTGGACGTACGCTGGGTAGAGATTTTGCCGCTTCTCTCATCGGCGACAGGCTCAAAAAGTATGATGATGCCATCGCTCGCAATGGATTTGCTACTGTACTTTATCTCCGCTTGATCTACTTTCCTTTTACCCCTTTAAACTTCGGTATGGGACTTACCCGGGTCCGGTTTTTAGATTATTTTTTCGGTACCGCCTTAGGAATTCTGGTAGGTACCTTTATTTTTACCTTCTTCGTAGGAACCCTTAAAGAAGTCTTAGCCAGTGGAGATTGGAGTCAGTTACTCTCCGTGAAAGTTTTGTTTTCCCTGGTTTTGTTTGTTTTCTCGTTCTTTATTCCTAAGCTTGTCAAAAAGTTCAAAGAAAACTAATCAAGGAGGAACACTTTTATGAACCCCATGTCAAAGGTACTGTCCGCAAAGGTGCTACCGGATGATAAATATAATCAGATTCTTCTTTCCAATGTTTATCCACCGGATTGGAAAAATCCTGAACCGGCTCCCTGTTATAATCTGGTTGTAATAGGAGCCGGTACGGCGGGATTGGTGACCGCTGCAGGAGCGGCCGGGTTAGGTGCCAAGGTGGCCTTAATTGAAAAACACCTTCTAGGTGGCGATTGTTTAAACGTAGGGTGTGTACCTTCGAAGTGCTTAATTCGATCGTCTCGTGCTGCTGCAGAGGTTCGCAACGCCCGTCAGTTCGGTGTGAATGTTCCGGGAGGCGGAGAAGTAGATTTTCCTGCCGTTATGGAAAGATTAAGAAAACTACGAGCAAGGATTAGTTATCATGATTCAGCCAAAAGATTTCAAGAACTGGGTGTAGATGTATTCCTGGGAGAGGGTCGGTTTACAGGTCCTGACACCCTACAGGTTGCAGGGAAAACCCTTCGCTTTAAAAAAGCCGTTCTGGCTACCGGGGCACGGGCTGTTCATCTTCCTATCCCCGGACTGGCAGAAGTCGGTTGCCTGACCAATGAAACGGTTTTCTTCCTGACCGAACGTCCAAGACGCCTGCTTGTCATTGGTGGAGGTCCCATAGGTTGTGAGCTGGCACAGGCTTTCTGCCGATTAGGTTGTGAAGTAATCCTTGTTGAGATAGCGCCGCAACTCCTGATCATGGAGGACCCGGACGCTGCCAAAATTCTTACAGAGGTACTCCGACGAGAGGGAATCGATATCCGATTAAATACGACCGTCAAGCGAGTTACCATGTCCGGTAAAGAGAAGCTGGCTTACTTACAGAACGGAAATAACGAGGACGTTATCTCCGTGGATGAAATTTTGCTCGGGGTCGGACGTGCTCCCAATGTGGAGGGTCTAAATCTTGAAGTTGTAGGAGTAGAGTATGACAAGAAAAATGGGGTAGTGGTGAATGATTACTTACAGACCACCAACCCTCGTATCTATGCCGCTGGTGATATCTGTTTAAAATATAAATTTACCCATACTGCCGATGCTGCAGCAAGAATTGTGATCCAGAATGCCCTCTTCCTGGGGCGTAAGAAATTGAGTGCTCTGACTGTTCCCTGGTGTACTTACACCGACCCGGAAATCGCCCATGTCGGGATGTCTGAAAAGGATGCTCGAGAAAAGGGGATAGAAGTGAATACTTTCGTAAGGTCCATGGGTGAGGTAGATCGGGCCCTTATTGATGGAGACGAGGAAGGGTTTGTCAAGATTCACGTGAAGAAGGGGACCGATAAAATTGTGGGTGCTACCATTGTAGCCCGTCATGCAGGAGAGATAATCAGCGAGATCACCACAGCGATGGTAGGGAGTATAGGTTTAAGAACTTTGGCAGAGGTAATCCATCCTTATCCCACCCAGGCCGAAGCCATTAAACAGGTGGCAGATGCTTATCGACGCACTTTGTTGACCCCCCGGATTAAGAAACTATTCACAAAATGGTTTGCCTGGACCCGATAAGCCACTTCGTTAGTTTTGTTGTCCATGGTAAGCCGATAGGGATGAGGAAGGTTGTCTCTATAGGGTAACTCAGGTAGAAGGTAGTAGGGACGGGTTTCAAACCTGTTCTTACTATACTGTTACCTTAATTTTGACCTCATAGGGCTGCTTTCACTCCCCAGCTCCCCTCTTCCGCAGCGTGGGAGAGGGGCCGGGGGTGAGGGTCACTTAAACATTAAGCAAAATTAAAGTAACAAAGCACTAGATTGGGAGGAAGGGAAATATCGACGAGAATCTTCCCGAAGTTTTAGGATTCTAGATCGACATCGATAATGGTGATGCCTTCTCGCCGGAGAGTCTGTTCCGGCTTCGTCTCGTAGTTCAAGGAGGCAGGATCTCAGTGCGCAAGGCGGAAGGAAACAGGCCAACGATAGCCAGCCAAACAACCTCCAAGAAACTGAATCGTTTCATGGAAAATCTCCTAGTGTAAATCTTGAAGAGTCATCTGATGAGATAAAAGGCTTATTCCATCAAATAGTTTTTCTTAAAGAATTTTAAGAATTAGAAATGATCCAGGTTAACTAGCTAGTGTGCCATCATCGGTCTACAGGAGGGACAGTTAAAGTTTCTTTTTCTTCCCCCTAGGTAGCCAGCCCCGCCTGGGGGCTCATCTGCTTGCCGACTCAAACTTTGCTTCTACATGCGATTTCTACAGGTAATTCAGTAGGCCCTACGAATAACACAGTAGGGGCACGAACTGTCCGCTCCTCCCTCAGATCGCTCTGAATCCCCCCTACAGGTCCTCCATTCGGAGTTATGTGTCTGCATTAATATTAGGGCCAAGGGCGTATGCGATTCCCCAATAGGCCACGGCGAGTTGTGGATCGAGTTCTGCTCTATCCCCAGGATCTGGGCAGCCTCTTCCAGCGATGGGGTGGTTGCCAGTACATACCGATTACCTGTCCAAAGAGCTGCTCTCCAGGGGTTCCGCGGAGAGGGATACACTGGATACGACAGAGAAGGATTTGGTAGCTCGAGGGCTCCAGGCATGGATGGCCCGGGCCGGTACTCCCTTATCGGTTCCACTTTCTCCTTGAATAAGGATCGTTACATGGCTCTGCGCAATCTGCCGGGCGAGAACTGGTCCTCGCTGCATGGTCGGATTGAAACTGATCAACTCGGTTTCAAGGCTTGCCTGCCCAAGAGCTTCTTGTAGCACCGCTACTTTTTGCTCCAGCGCCCGGATCTCCGCCAGCCTTTTCGTCATAAGACTTACCTGGGAAGGGTTAAAGGGTTTCGACAAGTAGTCTACGGCTCCTCGTTTCATCGCTTTAACCGCCGTATCTACCGAGGCATAGGCAGTGATGACTACGATTTTGATCCAGGGACTTCCCGCCAAAAGCCTCGGGATAAAGTCAAGTCCGGTCTTCGTCCCCAACCGCAGATCTACAAAGGCCAGATCGAAGGGTCTCCTGGAAGCCTCCATGAGAGCATCCTGTGGGTTGTCAACTTCAACAATCAGGTAACCCGGCCCTTCCAAACAAGCCATCAGGATCTCCCAACTGTTCGGATCGTCATCTATGATAAGGATATTCAATTTAGGGGTTATAAATTTCTGATCGGTCATGGAGGATGTCCTCCCTTTTTAGCCTTGGTTTAAAAAACGATACTTACTTGACGTAATAAAGAGATGTGGGTAAGGTAAGAAATAAACCTATGAAGCCTAAACTTTACATACCCACCGATTACCGGGCCTATCGAGTAACCGAAACCGGACATCAAGAACTTATCGTAGATTTCAGTTCAGAACCGAAAAAAAGTGCCAGAGAGAAAATGAATCGGTTCATCCAAGAGAAGAAAGCAGAAGGTTGGGATATTCAGGATGAACGCGAGGGTCTTGCTAAGAGGGTTTGACCGGATTCCGATCCATTTCCAGGATTCACTTTTTCCTGAATTCCTGAATCTGCACAAATTTTCCGTTCTGAACCTGCCAGACCACAAAGGGGGCTTCTACCAGGTCGCCTTTTTCATCAAACTGAATAGATCCTGCGGCTGTGTTAAATCGGGTTTTATGGATAAAGTCTGATAATTTCTTTCCATCGGTACTTCCCGTTGCCTGGATAGCTTCCAGGAGAATATTTGCGGCCACATAGCTATTAATGGTAAACGCACTTATTTCTCTTGCCTGAGGGAATTTCTCTTTAAGCTTTTTGATGAAGGGTTGGGCTGCTTCAATCTTTTCTGGGTCCGGGTAAAACGTAATATAAGATCCCTCGGCTGCCGGACCTGCCCCCTCGATAAACTCTTGGGTAAAGGTGCCGGATCCGTTGAACATGACGGCATTCAAGCCTAACTCCCTGGATTGTCTGGCCAGCAAAATAGCTTCAGGATGAATTCCCCCAAAATAAAGAATCTCCGGGCCTTTCTGTTTGGCAGCAGTTAAAACGGCGGTATAATCTTTATCCCCCTGCACAACCCCGGTGTAGAAGACCGGTTCAACCCCCAGTTTCTTTAACTCTCCAACAACTTTATCGGCCAACCCCTGACCGTAAGTGGTCTTATCGTGAAAAACTGCTATTTTCGTTTTCTTCAAGGTATTTACGATAAAATCTGCCGCAACGATTGCTTGCTGATCATCACGCCCACAGGTTCGGAATACGTTTTTTAAGCCACGGTCGGTAAATTCTGAATTGATGGAAGCGGGGGTAATTTGGGGAATATCGAATCGGGCATAAATCGTTGACACCGGAATAGAACAACTGGAATTGAAATGGCCTACAACTCCGACGACGCCCTCATTAACAAACTTGTTGGCTACAGATACCGCCTGCTTTGGGTCATGTTGGTCATCCCCCCAGATGAATTCAACCTTTTTTCCAAGAACCCCCCCTTTCTCATTCCATTCTTCCATGGCAATGACCGCTCCAATCTTCAACAGCTCACCGAAGACTCCTTGATCTCCTGTGAGAGGACCTGCCAGTCCTAACTTAACCGTCTCTGCGGCCATGGCAGGTTGAGTAAAAAGTAAGCTTAGGAAAATAGCCGTGAAAACAAAAACCAGAATCCGCTGCATCTTTACCTCCCGTCTGTTAGATTTATTGAAAAAGTAATTTTTCCAACCTTTCATCTGACTAAAGACCTCTTTCCAAGGATTTTATAAAACATCCTCTGAATTTTTCCTTCCCCTTATCACCAAAAGACAGTTTCGCAGTCTTATAGGCAGATGTCAATGAAAAAGAAAAGAGTTCGATGGTCCCCCCTCAGAATACCGGGTATGACAGGTATGACAGGTATAACAGGTTGGTCGATAATCCTGCTTTTCCTCAACGGGATCGACCTTTGGTGGAGAATCAGTACACTGAGCTTTGAAGCGTATGCAAATGAGTTGGAAGTGAGCCAGACAGGGGTTTACCGGTCCAGATCCCTCCTGGGGGTAAAAAACAACTGTAGGAACCCGGCGGCGCCGGGTTCCCATGGGATCAAACCGTCTAACGTTTTCTGGGCCTTGGCAAGAAAAATTTAAAGACAGTATCCTGCAAAGATTTAAAGAAATTTGTAAGATTCTGATCTCCGAAAGCCCGGGATCAGATGAAGCGTCACCTGTGCGGGAGGACTCTCAGAACGAGGATGGAAAAACCGATTAAGGAAAACTCTTCTTGGAAAAAACAAAATGGGGTATTGATGGACCTTCTAAGGCCGCTAAGTTATCCGGTCTTAATCGAACTGCCTTGCTGACCAGAGTGAAAAACCGGGTATCGAGAAGGCCAATATCCTGGAATTATCAGCGAGGATAGGGACCTTGCTTTGAGATGAAGGTCTATTTCATCTTTTGTGACCCAGGTACATTTCGTAAATTTCTTGAACTGTAGTGGCCTGTTCGGGAGTTTTATCATCCCGCCATCTCAAAAACCGTGGAAAGCGTAGAGCAAGTCCTCCTTTTTTTAACTTTTCCTTGGCCACAGTGTGGACAGGACTTATCGTCAGTTCAGCACCGGTAACTTCCATCACCAAGGCCGGTTCAAACCATACGTCTGCTTCCATCCCAGTTTCTACCAGGCGATATTTCCCAGGGAGTTGATACCTTGCAAACATCTGAGGTAACGCAGCTAAATCCCGATCTGTAAATCCAGCCCCTACTTTAGTAAAGGAATAGTATTTATTGGTTTCAGGATCAAACGCAGCCACGAGTAGGGAACCGTAGGTTCCCGCCCTCCGCCCGGTACCGTAGATGCCCCCCACAACGACCAAATCAAAGGTATCGGCCAGTTCCCTCTTATACTCCTTTTTGAACTTGATCCACTTCCATCCCCGGATTCCGGCTTCGTAAAAGCTTGTGGCATCTTTAAGCACGACCCCTTCTCCCCCTTGCTCTATGGCTTCTGCAAAGAAATTCTCCATATCTTCGACCTCTTCGGTAAGGATATACTCGGCAAGTGCCAGACCGTTTTTGTTGGAAAAATGTCGCGCCAGCATCTCTTTTCGCTGGGATAAAGGGGTTTTTAAAAGAGATTTCCCATTGAAGTAGAGCATATCGAAGAGAAAATACTTCACCGGAACCTTTTCCACATATTCTTCAACCTTATGTTTCCTGCGCCGGGTCATTAAGACTTGAAAGTTCTGTAACTTGCCGCTTTGGGGATCAATGGAAACTACTTCTCCTTCGATAATGGCTTCTTTTCCTGGAAAGGCCTGTTGGATGGCTGCTATGATATCCGGAAATTGATGGGTAATCTTTTCATGGCGCCTCGAATACAGGGTCATATCTCCCTGTCTGGGAATATGGACTTGAACACGCTCCCCATCATATTTATATTCCACAAACACCTTACCTGGAATGTGTTTCTTAACCTCTTCTAAATCCTCGACTCGCTGGGCAAGCATCATACGAATCGGGATACCAACGACCGGTTGTACCTCTTGAAGGGCTTCCACACCCTTCTGGACTGCTTGATAGGCAACTTCTCCCAAATCTGAAAGTACATTAAAGGCATTCTCTAAAATAGCCTTCTTCTCTTTGGTACCGGTTAAGGCCTTGGATAATCCATACAAGAAGGTCATCTCAGCAACTCCGAGGCGCAGTGTGCCTAAAACGATTCGAACCACATATCTCGCTTCTCGAGGAGAGCATCTGGAAAGCAAAGTGGCTAAGGTTTGAATTTTTGCTTTTTGGGAGGCTTCTCCTGAAGTCCGTGCAATGATTTGAAGTTCATTAAACACTTCTTGAATGGAAAGTCCGGCACTGTTCCTTTCCGGAGCTACGCTGGCTGCAACATCTCCAAGATCCCCGATTTTTTGGAAGTGGCCCTCGACTTCTTTAAGGGATATTCCCCAGGCCTGGCTGAGGGCTCGCATAACCAGCTTCTCTGCAAGACCCAATTTCAAACCTTCATAGTCCGGTGCAACCTTCCCCCTCAAAAGATAGGCCGTAATTCGGGCTTCTTCGGGGGAAATCTCTGAAAAGAAATCGGATAAAATATCTATCATCTTGAGGTTGGAAGAGACTGCCTCCAGTTGTTCAAAGACCGTTGCAAGTTTTTCAAATTTTGTTGCTTGTTTCATAATCATCTTTATTCGGGTTCTAACTATCCTGATAATAATTTATATCTGCTTTTTTGATTTAGGAAGTAGGGGTGCACGGCCGTGCACCCCTACACAGAACTTTTTTCTCCCCTCCATTTCCTTCAAGTTCCCCCCGACCCTTAAAAAGGGTATCGTGTCAAAATATTGACAGGCCGTTATCAGCTTCGTGCGAAGCTAATACTTTGTAAAGTTAAATTTGAATAACCGTCCTGCTCTCACTCCAGGCCCCTCTCTCCCTCCCCTCCCCCCTTCCATCCCCCCATGGACGGGGGGAATCGAGGGGAGGGAGAGAGGGTATTTAGGAAGTTGACCTGGAGATCTTCTCGCTTCCCTCTCCGCCCCCACCCCTTCCCTCCCCGTCCACGGGGAGGATAAGGGAGGGGGAGAAGGACCTGGGGTGAGGGGGGAAGAGACTAACCCAGAATTAACTTTACAAGGTACTAAAAGGAATTTGACTTTTCCCTGCTTCACAGGAAAGGAGATTTTAAAACGAAGATCCTTCCCCTGTAAAACCGAAGAAGAGGCAATTTAATCAGAAGGGTATCTGGGTTTGGCATGGTTTTCGTAAGAGAGGTAGCGGGATCATAAGCATAGAAGCCGATCATGAAACGTATCTTATCTCCTCTGGCTTAATTAAGGAGATATCATTATTATCTTAAAATCGGTCATCTCTTTTAACCTGGCTACTCTTTACTTTTTAAATAGGCTTCTAAGGCTACGGCGCTGTTATGTTCTGTATCGCGTGCACTATACAGAAGGGTTACATTCCCTTCACGGGCTGCTGCCAGGATAGGTTGCCAGGCCTCAGGTTTGCTGTCTAATTCGGCAAAGTAGCGGTGTTTAAATTCTTCCCATTTTCCCGGGTCATGCCCATACCAACGCCGTAGGTCATCACTTGGAGCCACTTCTTTCAACCAACCGTCCATCTGCAGAGTTTCTTTTTTTATACCTCTGGGCCATAACCGCTCTACCAGGAAACGCTTACCATCCCTGGGTTCTGGGGGTTCATAAATACGCTTGGTCTGAATCATGAAAGTACCTCTTCTTGACGAAGTAAGGACCCAGGGTAGCAGGTCCTTTATTCTCATCGTATCAACCTTCAAAGCTAATTTGGCATTTTTTACCGGTAAAGTCAACTAACGGGAATTCATGGCTACTGCGGGGCGAATACCTGGATGTTAAGATAAATTCGATAAATGCTGGGATATCTTCAGGGGGTACACCGGCCTGCCGGCAGGCCGGTTATTTTGTACCCATCGTACCTAAGCAGGGATTATAGCCCATTATAGACTCGATTGTTCGTCGTTCCTTCTGCAGGGTTCTTACAGGAATTTTTGTTTGACCCGCAAAGTAGCCGGAGACCTCACGGTGGGTTTTTCTTGACCGTTTGTAAAGATTATTTTTGTCCGTATCTTTAAAAATGAATAAGCTCTACGCTTCATAAAAAACTTGACGATTTTATTTAAAAACGATACAGTATGATCATTCTGAAACGAGGTATTCCCGGGGCCTTTAACTTCAGGTAGAAAAAATAATAAATGGATTGTGAACAGCCTATAGACCAACATCAAACGACTCAGCCGGAAGTTTGGGTCGATCAACATGGGGATTATTTGTTCAGGTATGCTTTACTTCGACTCCAAAACGCTGAACTCGCCCAGGATCTGGTTCAGGATACTTTCCTAGCGGCACTTCATGCCCGTCACAGCTTTACGGGTCAATCTTCTGAGAGGACGTGGCTTGTAGGGATTTTGAAGCACAAGATTATCGACTATCTTCGTCGAAGTTGGCGGGAATGTCCTGTGGATGAGATCGATTCCTCTTTAAATTCCATAGAGGAATTCTTCCATAAGACAGGGCATATGAGAGATATCTCCCACGGCTGGACGGCTGATCCCGGTGCAATTCTTAAACAAAGAGAATTTCAAAGAATTTTAGAGCAGTGTTTAGCCGAACTTCCTTCCCATACGGCAACGGCCTTTTCGCTTCGCGAAATAGATGGGCTACCGGCTGAGGAGATTTGTAAGATTTTAGAGGTTTCCTCGGGTAATTTGTATGTCCTGTTATATCGTGCCCGTACCCATCTCAGACATTGTTTAGAAATACACTGGTTTGCCAAGACCAGAAAGGATTAAAGCTGATGACGTGTAAAGAAGTCACCCGATTGATATCCGAGTCTTTAGATAAGAAGTTACCTTTCTATCAACGCCTCTCCCTCCATGCACATTTTCGCCTCTGCATTTTCTGTAAGCGCTATGCGCGGCAACTCTTATTTATAAGAGAAACCTTAAGGAGCCTTTCCCAGAGAATAGAAGATCCAGTTTTTCCTCTTCCTTCTCTTTCCGAGGAGGCCCGTGAAACCATGAAACGTCGAATACGTGAGCAGGTCCTGCATTCAGACCAGGGAACAGAGCCCTCCAGGGAAACCTAGAAGAGTAAATTGCTTCCGTGCCTCACCTTTTCCGATACGGGAATAGGTCCCCACTCTCCCCTTCCCTGTGAGGGAAGGGAAGTCGGAGGGATTAGGTCCAAAAAATACCCTTGAGAGGAGGGGGAAGGGGGGGCGTAAGGCAGACGGTCGCATTCCCGGTTAAGCCTTACCCTGGTGCTATGGGGAAGGAGAGTCAAGTAAAGCTTTTCCCCAGGTATCCAGGGTTAACAGAGCTTCTTGAAGGTCCTTCACATGAACCGGGAAGGGTAAGTTGTGGATACTGCTTCCTTCTTTACAGGTAGCCTCCAACCCCAATTTCAGACGCTCCAGACTGACGTTTCCTAAGCCGATTTGACCGAGGGTTAGAGGCAGCTCCAGGCGAGAGAAGAATTCCATCAGGGGTTTTACCTCCTGCTCCCGTTTCTCCAGGAGGAGTTGAACCAGAATACCCAAACCTACGATTTCTCCATGAAAGGCCTGTCGGGTTTCCTCTAAAACCCCCAATCCATAGTATAAAGCGTGGGCTCCCGCCACCCGCATTTTAGACCCTAAACCGCTAATGATACCGGTTAAAAGAATCGTAACTTCGATCATCTCCTCCACAACCGGAGTACAGAGGCCTTTTTTAACATCCTGAAAGGATTCTACCCCTTTATCCAGGATAAGATTCCTGGCCCTTTCGGAAAGTTCCAGGGATATCCGGGAAGGGATATCCTTTTGTATTTTTCCAAAAACGACCCGTCCTTCGTACCATTTTGCAAGGGCATCTGCAAGTCCGGCTGCGAAAAGTCGAGGCGGAGCCTTTGCAATGATCTCGGGATCCACCAGCGTGAGGTCGGCACCATTTCCATTATGAACACGCTTGCGAATGTGGTTTTCATAGAGAACTGCCGAAGCAGATGCTGCAGAGCAGGTGGCGGAGCTGGTGGGAATAGTCACGAAAGGGAGCTGGATGCTGGCCCGAACCAAACGACACGTATCCAGGCTTTTACCGCCCCCGGTTCCCACCAGGATATCCCATTGTCCCTTGGAGAGGAGGATAGTGAGGCGATCAACTTCTGCCTGGTCACACTCTCCCCCAAACCGTTCAAAGTGGGGATCCAGCCCTGCTTCTCGACAACTACGGGTTAGAGGGGTACGGATTTTTGAAAAAACGATATCATCTCCTACAACGAATGGACGTTTTCCTAAGGGAGAAAGGTAGGATCCGGCTTCTTCCAAAAGGTTTTTTCTTTGAATATATCTTTGCGGAGAAAGAAAAATATCAATCCCGTTGTTCATATAGAATAAAAATAACCCGGTGCGCCTGCTTCTACGATCTGTTGTTTATCCTTCATCGAGGTTTTTTGCGTGTCAGATTCGTTCCGGGGTTATAAGTCGGTTGCTCTTGAAACTTCCATTCTCTGCCTACTTTAATCAAGGTGATGGAGTCAGAGACTTCCTTTTCCAGGGAATTTTGCCTTAATTTTAACTTAACCGAAACTCCTGCTCTAAGCGGATTGTTATACCATTTGATCCTGGTGAGTTTATAACTATCCAGTTGGATTTTTTCTTTACTATATGCAGCCAGGGTGTCCGTCTTATTTGAGCCGGAAGTATCGGCAAATACCTCAACCATAGCATTCCAAAGGTTAAATTTCCAGTTTTCATAGTAAGACTTAACAACCTGGATAACCGCTTCTTCTTCTTCCGCATGGGGAGATTGGGCGTAACCCACCGCTATAATTCCGAGCACAAGGCTTAATCCACAGATTGTTCCTTTGAAATTCATAACTACCCCTTTACGCGACCCCTGTTGTTACCGGCATGATTCGGGGTCCTCAAACAAGGACGTTTAAGCCACTACTTGGGTTGAGTAAACAATAACCATCCTGGGAGCTACAAATCCCGAATGGGTGGGATGATAAGCAGATAGGGCGAATCCGAGATTCGCCCGTAAGTACGGTTAAATTAATATTAAGATTTGCGTAATTCCCTATCGAACATGGCTTTTACTTCTTCCCAGGCAGCCTGTGCAGAGGGTGCATGATAGCTGGCTCGCTGATCACAGAAAAAGCCATGCCCGGCATCATAACGCAGAACCTTATGGCGGATGTTGTGCTTCTTGAGTTCATTTTCAATCTTATCGACTTGATCCAGGGGGATGCTGGTATCTTGAGTTCCAAACAAACAGAGAATAAACCCCTTAATATCTTTCGTTCGGTCTACAATGGGGGGTCTCCCACCGGGGGTTGGCGGGGCAGCAATACCGCCTCCATAAAAAGAAGCCGTTGCCTTAATATCTGGCAGTGTAGCAGCCAGATAGGCTACATATCCCCCAAAACAGAATCCTATACAACCGATACGATCTCCTCGAACGTCTTTTCGAGATTTCAAGTAATCAATACCTGCTTTAATATCTGCGAGTAATCCCTCGGTCGTTGTCTGCTTAGCCTGGGCAAACCCTTTTTCAATATCTTCCTGGGTGTAACCCAACTCCATACCCGGAGCGGTACGATGGTAATAATCGATAGCCAGGGCTACATATCCTTCTCGGGCGACCCGTTGGGTTACATCTCGGATGTGGGAATTAACTCCGAAAATTTCCATAAATACCAGAATACCCGGGTAAGGTCCCCCGGTGGTTGGACGGGCGAGAAATCCACCCATGGGAGACCCGTCCACCTGCATGGTTACACGCTCGGTTGTGATTTCCATAGTCTAAAACCCAAAACGTAAAACATAAAACGTGAAGCCAATGGCTTTTCACCCTTTACGCTTTACGTTTTCTCTAAGAGAATAAGAGCTTATCTAATTCACCTCGCTCATTCAGCCTGTACAGGTCATCATAGCCCCCCACATGATACGTTCCAACGAAGATCTGAGGGACCGTTTGGCGCCTGGATATGCGAATCATTTCCTCTCGAGCCTGGTCATCGTATTCAACATCGATTTCCTTGAAAGGAATACCTTTACTTGTAAGCAAAGCCTTTGCTTTCGTGCAGTAGGGGCAGTAGGATTTGGTGTAAATAACCACTTCTTTCATGAACTCGAAACCTCCTTTTGAGCATATTTTTGAGTCTACTTATATTTAGGGCTTCACCGCGGAAAATACCAATAGATATTTTTAAATAATTTCCCTACCTGAAGGAAAAACTTACAATTACCTTGACAAATTTTCTCATGTTTTATACTTGTAGAGAGGGTTTTAGAAATTGAAATTTGGATAAAAAATAGCTAAAAAATAGAGAAAATTAATCTCAACCCACATGCTTTTCCTCTGGATGGTCAGGAGGAATTGAACCTTTCAGGATTTGAAGAAGTTAGAAACTTTTTAAAGGTATTTACATCTACCTTTACAGTAGAAGGTATCTCCATGGTAGAGGGTTGATTTGATGAAGATAAGGTTTTTTCTTCCGACATTTCAGTTTTCATCCCCTACCATTAAAAAAATCGTTGAGGAAAGGAGGTGAGAGAGGATAAAAAACTTGTTTTAGCTGTTTTTCTTCATTCAGGATACAGGGTGTCTACCTACCTAAGGATCGGAATTATTCACTTTATCATTTAAAAGGAGGATATCGATGAAAAAAATTTTATATCTGGTATTGGCCATTTTGATTGCTTTTCCAACCCTGGGCTTTGCACGAGAAAAGAAAGAGCGAAAGCGGGGGTTAAAACAGCTTGAAGTGGTGGAAACGGTAGAAGTTAATGCCCCACCGGCTGTAGTATGGGACAAAATCAAGGATTTTAACGGCTTGCCTGGGTGGCATCCGGCTTTTAAAAATAGCCGATTGGACGAGGCTAACAAATCTATTCGGATTCTGACCTTGCAGAGCGGAGGTCAAATCATAGAAAAGCAGATAAGTTACGACGAAAACAATATGAGCTATACCTACAGTATAGAGAAGGCCGACTACAGGGATGTGCCGGTAGCCAATTACACGGCCACTCTCCACGTCAGACCCGGTAGAGGAGGAGGTTCCATCGTGGAATGGAGAGGGGTCTTTAACCCGCCTCCTGGAATGAGTGCCAAGGAGTCCTTAAAGTTCGTAAAGAATGTCTATACTACGGGTTTACAAAACTTAAAGAAAATCCTTGAAGAGAGGAGATAAATCTGCTTTTAGCTATGAATGGATAGGTATTACCGATAGAAGAGATCTCATAACTTCTTAGTATTTATTATCCTGATAACCCTGAGCGCTAGCAAAAGATTGTGCCTTCGTAAAAGTAGAATCTTTGCTATCGCTCAGAGGGGTAGAAAAGATGGTCAGGATAAAACGCTCTCCCACGCCAGGTCTTCCTTTCTTAAACTACCTCGTTAATTAGCTTGACAATCTATCTTCGATTTTATATACGATCTAAGTGGACGATAAAAACTGTCTGGATTCCCGTTCTATACACGATTAAGAAGGTTAAAGCAAAATCCCCCAACCCTCTTTTCTTTAAAAAGAAGGGAATCAGAAAATCTGTTCTGTCGGTTTTCCTTCTGAGGGAGAAGGTTCAGGGTTGTAGCCTGGGAATTAGATCCCTGAATAAGAAGGAAGCCTTGATATCCCTCCTTTCAGAAAGAAGGTTAAGGGAGATTTTTATCTCTCTAGATGGCCGGCCTTCCAGATCGTGTTTCAGATACCAACTTTATAGTGTGGATGGTCCTGCGATCTCTTTATGCCGGTTTGCGTTTTATAAGGCCATTGGTCCTTGCGAGGAGCCAGGTAAGCCGAAACCCGGCGTGAAGCAAAGAGGATAAAGCAATCCCCCGATAGAGAGATTGCCTCACCTCAACGGCCTGATGGTCGTTCAATTGCAAATCGGTATAGCGTCTTGCCATCTACAGTAAATCAAGGAAAGGATCTCAGGTATGATAGGATTGAAAAAGAGTGTCTTAGGCCTCTTGGCAGGTAGTTTGGGAGTTATCGGTCTCCTGATTTTCTGTGTCGCTGTTCCAGGCTATGGTCAGAATGTGGTTAATGATCGCATGTTGCTCAATGCAGACAAAGATCCTAACAATTGGCTTTTGTATGGTCGTGATTATGCCAGTACCCGGCATAGTCCACTTAATCAAATCAATATCAACAATGTTAAAAAACTGGTTCCCAAATGGGTTTTTCAATTCGGTTACCTGGATGGGCAGGACAGTGAAGCCATTGTTAATAATGGAGTTCTCTACATTACTTCTTCCTGGAACCATGTGTTTGCCCTGGATGCCAGGACCGGAAATATGATTTGGCGATACGATCACCCTTTACCCGAAGATCTGGGCAAGCACCTTTGCTGTGATGTGGTCAACCGGGGGGTAGCTCCTTACCGGGATAAAGTCTATTTTGCCACCCTGGACGAGCATCTGGTGGCTCTGGATGCCAAGACGGGCAAGGTGGTATGGGACAAAGTCCTGGGAGATTATACCTATGGAGAAAGCTTTACCTTAATGCCCATGGCTTTAAGGGGAAAAATTATCGTGGGAACCTCTGGGGCGGAATATGGAATTCGAGGGTGGATTGCTGCCGTTGATGCCGACACCGGGGAGTTAGTATGGAAGACTTATACTATTCCAGGACCCGGCGAGCCGGGCAACGATACCTGGAAGGGAGAATCCTGGAAATACGGAGGTGGCTCTGCCTGGATTACAGGATCCTATGATCCCGATTTGAATATTCTCTACTGGCCTGTGGGGAATCCGGGACCCGATATGGATCGACATATTCGTGAAGGGGACAACCTCTACACCAATTCGACTTTGGCTTTGGATCCGGATACCGGAAAAATAAAATTTTATTTTCAGTATACCCCCAACGATCCCTATGATTTCGATGGGGTTAATGAAGTCATTCTGGCCGATGTAGGAGGGAAAAAAGTTTGGTTGCATGCAGATCGAAATGGTTACTTCTATTCTATCGACCGAACCAATGGGAAGTTCATCTATGGCGTACCTCTTTCCGAAATAAACTGGGCGAAGGGTTTAGATCCCAGTGGTCGTCCCATTATGAACTGGCCCGAAAAGGATGTTCATTTTGATAAAGTCACCAGGAACATCTCTCCCTCTCTGGAAGGGGGTAAAGAATGGCACCCCATGGCCTATAATCCAAAGAAAGGGGTGGCTTACGTACCTACTTTTCAGCTCACCATGGATCTTCAAGCCATGAGACAGGAATGGAAAAGAGGGGAATTGTATTTGGCGGCAAAGGTGCTGGAATATCATCCCGGGTATGGCTCTCTGGTAGCCATTGAAGCGGCCACCGGGAAAACCAAATGGTCCTGGAATAATAAATCTCCCATGACCAGTGGGGTTCTTTCAACGGATGGCGGTCTGGTCTTCGCCGGAAATCCAGAGGGTGAATTTATGGCATTTAATGATGAGACGGGAGAGCTCTTGTGGAAATTCCAAACAGGTTCCGGAATTGTCGGTAATCCCACGACCTTCTCCGTGGACGGGAAACAGTATATCGCAGTCCCTTCAGGTCTCGGGGGTTGGATGGGCTGGGCTACCCTGGGGCAGGGGGGTGCACCCTGGTTAAAAACAGCTACGAAGGGAGGCGCCCTCTTCGTGTTCGGCCTCTTTGAGGAGTAGTCGGCCTTTGGGAAAAGGTAAGGGGTAAAATCCATCTTCCTATCGTTTCCAATTGCTTACTATCTACGTACTAAGGGGTAAAACGTAAACGTAGGGAAGGGACCATTTTCAATCCTACGTTTTACGTTTTACGTTTTACGTTTTATGGGAAAAAAACTCATCTATGCAGGTCTTCTCACGGTCCTGATTCTGGCTGCAGAAAGATCCCCGGCTGCCGATGAGGATCCCGGTAAACAGTTATTCATGGATACCTGCCAAACCTGCCATAGAATTAATGGAACTGGCGGTGATGTCGGTCCTGATCTTTCCAGTGTGGGGGCCAGACGGGATGCGGAATTTATACGACAATCTATCTTAGATCCCAATGCAGTCGTTACCGAGGGATATAAGCCGGATATCATGCCAAAAAATTTTAAAGAACTCTTCACTGAGGACCAATTGAACCAGCTTGTGACGTTTTTATCTCACTTAAAAGAACCTTCTAAGGAAGCTACAGCTACGTCCCAGGATACCAAAAATCCCTATACGGGAAACCCCCAAGCTATTGCCGAGGGGCAAGAAATTTTCCTGCGCCTTTGTGCTCACTGTCATGGAGGAAACGCCGAGGGCGGTACGTGTCCGGATCTGACCGATGACTACTGGATATTCGGTGGAACAGATAAGGTTGTTTACAGAACGATTGTGGTAGGTCGGAAAGGTACGAAAATGTCCGGATTCTGGGATTCGCTAAAAAGTGATGAGGTCTGGAAAGTTATTGCCTATATTCGATCTAAGTATAAGGGGAGTCCTGAAAAAATAGTCTGGTAAGGTATCCTTATCCGTTGAGAATTGTGAGGAAGGTGCTGTTTTTAAGTAACCTTTCACAATTCCCAACGCTACAAACCCTCTCATACAGAGATTGGTTGATTGGTTCTCCGCCCTCTGCAGGTTTTCTGACTTTTAAAATTTTCCTGCCTGAGATTAAACCCCTTCTTTCCTCTTTGGGTCTAATGAATTGGAAGTTGTGGGTAGGCTCTTTTTACCAGGTCTATAGAACATTTAAGGGTTCTTCTAACGATCGGTTATGTTGAAGAACCTGTGAAACCTTATTCGCATGGACAAAACGATTTTTTATCTCATGGTTGCTATCGTTGCGGCTTGTAAAATTGTAGAGTTGGTTCAATACTTGAGGTAAGGATTTGAAAGGCTCCTTGCTTATGTTACCGTGTATCCAGAAGGGAGATCGAAGGGTAGAATCTTAAAAATTTTCCTTCGATCTTCCATTCTAGAATGGGTATTCTTTTTATTAGAAAGCTCTTTACCAAGGGACATAAGGGGTGCAACCGGATAAAATCAAGATGAGACATATCAGCAAGAGTAAGTATGTAGTTCTCATTTTTTGTTTTCCTCCTTATCAGGGTTCCTTTCCTAACATATGTTAGGAAGACTTTTTTCTTTCAAACCCCGCCAATTAACTAACAAAAGTTAATTACAAGGGTAAAAAAAGGACCCTTAGTAAAACTAAGGGTTGGGGTAAAAAACTCAAGCTAATCGATTCGATCCTCGGAGTTAGAAATAAGCTCCGTATGAAGTAAGATTCTTATCTCTACTGCCTGCCGACATTGGATTTTCAGACTACAATACGCCGATGAGAAAGAGGATAAGAATCATGCATAAAACATAAGCAAAGATTGCTTTTTTCCTATCTCGCGAAGAGTACTTTCGCAGTAAATTCTTTCGGACACAGACCTCATAGTGATAAACAAACATCCAGATCCACAGAATGGTTCCTAAGCTATACTTAATGAGAAATCCAGGAAAGGACAGAAATTGGCCTGTCTTGGTTACAAAGAAATAGAGGTAGTGTCCATAATCCAGAGCCAGCGCAACCAGGGTAAAGAAGGTAAGGGCATCCTTTAAAGAGATCTTTTTATGGTATTTCAACTTGTAGTAGATCAGCCGACTAAAGATCCATGTGAAGTAGCAAATAGGAACTAACTGAAAGATACAAACCGATTGATACCTAATAAGCGCTGTATAGATACTCATGATCGGACTCATAATCTTTGCTCTTTTGAATTCTAGAATTTAAAGAAGCTCTTCCTGGAACTCAAAGAATTCCCATATCACCTCCTTTCTTTTAGGAATGAAAAAGGAATTAACACACGTTAAGAATTTGGTCAAGAAAAAAAATGATAAATTTTTGTTGAAAACTTATTCCATTTCCAGGACCTCTCCAAACAATCCTTTGAAAGGACTTTGATTTTCGTGGGTTTCGATATAGGTCATAGCGGCAATATAGTGGAGCATTTTGGTCTGAATATTCTTATCGATCCGTATGAGCCTCTGAACAATTTTATAAAGCAAATCTCGCCGATCAAAACGCATTCCCTCAAAAATGAGGCCGTCAAATGAACGATGGGTTCGTAAATACTCCAGTAATCGGTTTTTTTGTCCCTCATTCAGCTTTTGAATGGCTTCGATAATTTCTCGATCTATAGGGGGAAGTCTGGTGGTAGGGTCAGAGTCTGCATTATAATGGCGCCCTTCCTTCTGTTCACCTTCCAGAATGGCTGCTTCATCCATGTACTTCGTCGCCGATTTAGGGTCCCGATGAAAGTACGCATAATCCCGAAACCACTCCCGATCCACCTGGAGAGCATCGGCCAGGCTATAAAGGATTAGAATGTCTTTGGGAATCCGCATTCCATCCTCAATGTGTTTAATGTAGGCATCTGAAATTCCGGCCCTAATTGCTAAATCCTTTTTACTAAGGCCCAACTTTTTTCGTCTTGAAAGTAGAAATTCATGAAATTCCATCTTCTTACTCCCTGTTTATCTTTTGGACCTCATACCCCTCCATACCCCGGATTCCCAGCTTCCTCAACTTCACCCTACGGGGTATTGGTACTTGATTAACATTATTTCCTTTTACCAAAGAGATACCTTCTATAAACGTTTGTTCTATATAACAGATTCGCCCGCCCTGTCAAGAAAAAAGTTTTCTCCCTTTAGACCCACTTTCCAATTGACAACCTCAACAAATTTTTCTTATATTAAGAAAGCTAAAAGGTAACCCCACGAGCAGGGTCCCATCGTCTAGCGGCCTAGGACATCGGCCTCTCACGCCGAAAACACGGGTTCGATTCCCGTTGGGACCATTTTTGGGATAAAAAGAACGAAAGACCCGGCCCAGGAAGATAAAGAAGTTAATCGGGTCTCCCCGGCAGACCTTTACAGGTTAAGGGTTTCCTGTGTCTTTGGGCCTCCGGGTTTCTGCCCCCTCGGGTCTTAGGCGTTGAAGTCCATAAACTACGCCTAGTAAAATGAGTCCTGTCAGATCTGTCTTGATACCGGGTTTAATGAGTAAGAGGGCGGCAGCGATTAAAAAGCTTCTTTCCCAAAATGTCGTTTTTTTGAGAAACCACCCCTGTAATCCGGTTGCCAGGCAGAAAACTCCCAGCATAGCAGTCATCAAGGCCGTCAAGATTTCCTTCCAACTTCCAATCATCAGCAAGGTAGGACCGAAAACGAACATGTAGGGAACAATAAACCCGGTGGCACCGGCTTTCATCGCAGCAATTCCGGTCTTCCACAAATTGCTTCCACTGATCCCTGCAGCAGCATAAACCGCCATAGCCACAGGGGGCGTAATCGCGGAAAGGATGGCAAAATAAAAAACAAATAAGTGGGCTGCAATGGGCAGAACACCCAGTTTGATCAGAGCAGGAATCAAGAGGGCGGCCTGAACAATATAGGCCGGGGTGGTCGGCATACCCATTCCGAGGATAATTCCCGCCAACATCGTCAGAACCAGGGCAGGAATTAAAGAATCACTGGCTAAAGTGATTACCAGACTGGTAAACCGTAATCCCAAGCCCGTTAAGGAAATGACTCCGATAACAATTCCGGCGCAGGCGCAGGCAATTGCCACACTTAAAGTATTTTTAGCTCCTTCCTTCAAAGCCAATCCAATATCCCGCAGGCCAAAACGGGTTTCCTTTCGGATCCAGCTTACAAGGACCACGGCTACCGTAGCCCATAAAGCTGCATAAGGGGCTGTATATCCAGATATCATGAGATAAATAAGGAGAATAATCGGCAGGAAGAGGTGGCCTCGGGCGCGCAATACTTTTTTGAGGTTGGGGAGTTCCTCCTTAGAGAGACCTCGAAGATTGGTTTTGACCGCCTCATAGTGGATAGTCCAAAAAAGGGCCAGGTAGTATAGAAGGGCTGGAATGAGGGCATGTTTGGCAATGATAATGTAAGGAATCCCGGTAAACTCGGCCATAACAAAAGCAGCAGCCCCCATAACGGGCGGCATAATCTGACCTCCGGTGGAAGCTGTTGCTTCGATGGCAGCGGCAAAGTGAGGCTTAAATCCGGTTCGCTTCATGAGAGGAATGGTAAACCACCCATCCACCATCACATTGGCCACGGCGCTCCCGGAGATGGTTCCAAATAATCCGCTGGAAATGCACGAGATCTTGCCAGGGCCTCCCCGGCTGCTTCCCGTCAGAGCTGAGGCAACATCCATAAAGAGTTGCCCGGTCCCGGATTTTTCTAAAAAAGCTCCAAAGATCACAAAGAGGATCACATAAGAGGCTGAAACGGCCAGAGGGATACCAAAAATCCCCTCGGTGGTTAAATAAAGCTGATCTATAATCATTTCGAGGGAAAAACCGGAGTGTCTGAGTAAACCGGGAAGGTGATTGCCAATGACAGCATAAACCAGGAAAGTAAGGGCCGTTAAAGGTAACGCGGGACCTACCGTTCGCCGAGCACCCTCCAGAACCAGGACCAGGAGGGTAATTCCAAAAACATAATCCAGAGCTCGCAGGGGGTCTACATAGGCATAACGTTCCGTTACATAGGAATAATTTACAAACAGGTAACCTATACTGAACAGACTCAAAACTAAAGCCAGGAGATCTATAAGCCCGGGCCTGATTTCCTCAACCGGGACGGGTGCTGCTTCATCGATGACCTCCCTCAATGGCCGGGCTTTTTTGAAAGGATAGAACAGAAAGATCAGGGTCAGGGTAAAAGCCAGGTGAATTCCTCTATGAATAAGAGGTTCAGGGGTTCCTCGGGCGGCTGCGTAGATATGATAACCTGACATGGCAAGGGCCAGAAGCGTTACAACCTTAGGCAAATAAAAGACGATTTTTTTCATCATTTCACTCCTATCTCTTTAAAATATCTTAAAGCTCCAGGATGATAAGGAACCACACCCGAATCTATAGCCATCTCTTTAGGCGTGATCCCCTGAATATCCTTAACCACTTCGCTCAGGGTGGTCACATTTTCCACCAAAACCTTCGTCATCTGATAAACAAGATCCTCAGGAAGGTCGGAGGTTACAATAAGATGGGTAAAAGTTCCAAACGTTGTAACATCATAATCTATCCCAGGATAAGTTCCCTTTGGGATAATCCGCTTGACGTAGCCTGAGTTAATCGCTTGCAAGGCATTGAGTTTATCTTCTGTCAAGCTCAACAGGCGGATTTTACGATCGGTAGAAAGGTCTATAATGGAGGAGGCAGGCACGGTTGTGAGGGCCAAAAAGGCATGAAGATGTCCGTCTTTCATGAGATTCACAGCATCGGCGTAGGAAACATACTGGACTTTGGACATATCTCCATAGGAGAGTCCGTAAACTTGAAGCAGATGTCGCGCAAACTGTTCACCGGTATGACCTTTAATCCCAGGAGCGATGGCTTTTCCCTTTAAATCTGCCGGAGTCTGAATACCGGCATCCTCCAGAACCGTTACCTGAAAATATTGGGGATAGAGGAACAACAGATTCCGGACTTTTCCGGCCTTTTTGTTAAAAGGCTCTCTCCCTTCTATGGCATCCACGGCTGAGACGAAGTTACTCAGGGCTATTTGAACCTTTCCCTCTTCAACGGCCTTGATATTGGTGATACCACCCCCCGGAAGAACCGATACATTAACTCCGGGTAGGGCCTTCTGTAACAGTTCTGCTATGGCTCCGCCCAGAGGATACCAGGATCCCCCTTGAGGACCGGTCATCAGTTTGAGATCTCCGGCCAAAACCCCGGTCGGTAGAATGGAAAATCCGACTGCCTCTAAAAAAATAAAAAAAAGATATCCCATCATCTTGACTTTCATAATTTTTTATAGTTAGTGAGTATGGTACGAATCATCACTTCATTTTATAAAACGGTGTTTCGTACTATAACTCTTCTAACAACTTCAAGGAAAAAATATGCTGGAAAAAAGCTCCACAGTCGTATGGAAGCATCCTTAGCGGAAGACCGCTTTGGATTACAATTTGTTGGACACTCTTTCGTCTGGCTGAGAATGTTTTACATCTCCACAAATCGTAGAAGCCACAGGCTGCGGGTTCCTACAAAGGGTAGTATTCTAGATTTATAGGAATCTGTCAAGCAAATACCGGCCTGTGAGAGTCTCTTTATCTCATAGCGCCTGACCTTTTCCCTCTCGTCGGCAGGTTGAAACTCTTTCCTTAAGTCCTCTCAATTTATTTAATTGAACTTTGCAAAAGTTGGTTTAAAAGTATCTTGACAAGGCAAAAGTCTCAGATCATAATGGTTCCGGAAATAAAGGCGTTGAATAAGCCCTGACTGGGAGAGAATAAGCTTTATGATCGGGATTTTCATTACCTGAACAGGTTACCAATCCTGGATTCTCACCTGGCTTTTCCTTAAAGTTTCTGTTCAAACTATGGCCGGGTTATCCGGTTTTTAACCTGAACTTATCCACTGCCTTGATCTGATTGAAGGGTATCGAAGTGAGATATGGTGTTATTACTATTTGGCCCTAAAATCACAAGGAAAATGTTATGAGAACCTTAAAAATTTTCCTGATAGGGATAATTTTAGGCATTTCCCTTGTATTAAATGTTGTGGAAGCCGCCACAAAGAAAATCTTTCTTTTAGATAGCTATGATGCCACGTATGCCTGGAATATGTCGGAACAGGAAGGGGTTCAGACGGCTTTCAAAGATCAGAAGGACATCGAAATCAAAGTTCACTTTATGGATACGAAGCGGAATCCTTCTCCAGAATTTAAACAAGAGGCCGGTAAAAAAGCACTAGACGCCATAAAAGCCTATCAACCGGACCTCATTATCGCTCTGGATGATAATGCCTCGGAATATGTGATCCAGCAAATTAAAGACATCCCGGTTGTCGTTTGTGGCATCAATGAAGATCCTAAGAAATACCAATATGGAGAAAATGTGGCTGTTATTTTGGAAAGGCATCCCTTTGATCAGGTGATTAAGCTTTTAAAAGACCTGGTTCCTACGGCAAAAACCCTTGCCGTTATTACCGATGATACCAAAGAGACCTCGGGGGCTGCCGTGGAAAGGTTAAAAGGCCTGGCCCCTAAAATTAAGGAATCTACCGGGATAGACATTGTGGCTTACCATGAAATTGGAAGCTTTCAAGAGTTCCAAACCCTTGTCCAATCCTATCAACCGGGTCAGCCTCAGGCTGTAAGTGGTCTTTTAATCTATAACTTACATACCTTCAAGGATGAAAATGGTAAGGTGGTGCCCGTTAAACAAGTTGTTAAATGGTTTATTGAGCATAATCAACTTCCAGATCTGAACGTTTTCGACTGGGGTCCTCAATATGGCATGCTGGCCGCGGTGACCGTCTCTGGGCGCGTCCAGGGACTCGAAGCCGGTAAATATGCGCTTCGTATATTGGGGGGCGAGAAACCCAACACACTCCCCATTTTAGATCCTAAAACAGGAGATATCCTCCTGAACCTGGCGAAAGCCAAAAAACTGGGTATAGAAATTCCCATAGAGCTGCTTTCAGTGGCTAAGACCTTTGAGAGTATGGAAGCCCTGGATCCCAACTTCCTGGCAACTAAGTAATTAAAACGGGGGGGGGTAACAGATCGAAGAACCGGATCCGGAGAGTAGGAGGTATGAACCGAGGTTTCAAAATTGGTTTTATCATGGATCCTGTGGAAGCTTTAACGCCGGAGGAAGATACCAGTTTCTCCATTCTTATGGAGTGTCAGCGGCGAGGTCATCGAATTTTTTATATTCACTTGGAGGATTTACTGGTTTATCGAGGCGTGGCCATGGCCGAATTACAGCAAGTCAAAGTAAGCCCTCTATTTGAAGTTATCCCTGAGGGAGCCAAAGAGAAAAGACCGCTCAGTTGGTTAGATGTGGTTTTTAATCGGAAGGAACCCCCCTTTAATATGGATTATATCTATGCCACTTATATTTTGAGTTTAACGGGCGGTAAAACCTTTTTGATCAACGATCCTCAGGGAATTCGAGGGGCCAACGAGAAGCTTTATGCACTCAATTTTCCGGATATTACGCCGGAGACTTGTGTTTCTAAAAATCCCTTACGGCTTAAAGCTTTCCTCAAAGAGGTCGGGGGAGAGATGGTCATTAAACCTCTCAATGAGCGGGGAGGGCATGGGGTTTTGTATCTTCGTGAAGGAGACAAGAATCTCAATGCCATCCTGGAAGTCTCGACCCAAAACGGGCGAGAGTACATCGTAGCCCAGAGGTACCTGCCGGAATCCCGACAAGGGGATAAACGAATTTTAATACTGGATGGAGAGCCAATTGGAGCGTTTCTTCGACTCCCACCTGAAGAAGACTTCCGGGCCAACATGCACGTAGGAGGAAAAGCCGTTAAAGCAGATCTAACGGATACAGATCGGCAGATTTGTTCGGTATTATCTGAAAGGTTTCGGCAAGATGGATTATACTTTGTAGGGATTGATGTTATTGGAAATAAGGTGACCGAAATCAATGTGACCAGTCCAGCCGGAATTCCGGAGATTAATGCCTTTAATCATGTCAGGTTGGAAGAAAAGGTGGTAGATTTTTTAGAGAAAAAGGTAGAGGAGAGAAAATAAAACTTCACGCCAGTGCTCGCTTTCAGGATGCAGGTACAGGAATAAATCCGTTGGGGTTGTGGGGGAGTAAGAAGCTATCATTAAATGGAAATTTTTAATTCTGCCTACGAACCCTTGACTTTTTCTATCCATGATCCGGTACTCCTGCGAAACCGGCTCTGTAACCCATATATCACCTTCTTAAAGACAGGAAGTAGCCTGTAAGGGGAAAGATTTGGATTAGACATATCCACCCCGTTCCTTTGTAGTGTAGGGAGCAACTCAGAAATAAGTCCTCACCGATCCCCCCCTAAGTAGGACTACCGGTAGAGAGGATTTAAACCGTTAATCTGCTTGCTAATTACCCGGATTTTATTTTATTATATTGATAACTCCATGGGGCATTTAATCCTCCGCAGTTGGTTGGACAAAGCAGAGGCCCGCGGTACGCTCGTTCTCTGAATCCTTGTTCCGGCATAATTGAAAAAATAATCCCAAATTTCTATCTGCGTTCGCCATAGAGGGGTATAGAGATAGCTCGCCGACAGAAGAAGGTAAAAAGCCAGATTCTGAAAGGGTTGCCTGGCTTTAGTGGTTTGCTTCTGGAATAAGGAAAAGAGAAAAAACAACCTAAGGAGTTAAGTTATGGAAGAAATTCTCTGGAAACCTTCCGAGGAATTTATAAAAACAACGAGAATGACGGCCTTTACAGAATGGCTGGGTCGTAAAATCGGGAGAACTTTTCCGGATTATGGCTCTCTTCATCAATGGAGTATAGAAAATATTGAAGCATTTTGGGAATCTTACCTGGAATTTACAGACGTTCGATATAGCAAACCCCACGATCAGGTCTTGAATACCCACCAAATGCTGGGTGCCCGTTGGTTTTCCGGGATGGAATTAAACTTTGCCGAGAATATCTTGGCCAGGGACTTTCAGGGTCCTGCCATTGTTTATTATATTGAGAAACCTCCAGACGCCTCAAGGGTCAAGGGTTCTTATTCTGGTGAATACAGCTATTCCGAATTGAGGACCCTGGTGGCTCGATGTGCCCGGGGACTTCGGAAAGCCGGAATTAAGCCGGGGGATAGGGTTGCCGGTTATGTGGCCAATGTGCCGGAAGCAATCATTGCCTGTCTGGCCTGTGCAAGTATCGGTGCCAGTTGGAGTAGTGCTTCTCCAGACTTTGGGTTGGAAGCTCTCTGTGATCGTTTCCAACAAGTCGAACCGAAGCTTATTTTTGCGTCTACCCACTATCGGTATGGCGGTAAGACCTATTACACGGATAAGATCGTCAGGGAACTGCCTCACCGACTCCCTTCGGTTCAGACCATCGTATCGATTCCCTATCCGGTGGGAGAAGCCCCCGTATCGGGCGACATGACCTGGGAGGAGTTTCTGGGGCCAACCGATGCCCCTGAATTAACTTTTACCCAGGTCCCTTTTGATCATCCGCTCTATATCCTGTTTTCTTCTGGAACCACAGGAGCTCCCAAATGCATAGTTCATGGAACCGGTGGGACTTTACTTCAACATAGAAAGGAGTTAGAGCTCCATAGCAATATAGGTCCGGGGGATTCCTTACTTTACTTTACGACCTGTGGATGGATGATGTGGAACTGGCAGTTAAGTGCGTTATCCCTGGGTGCCAGACTGTGTCTCTACGATGGTAATCCAGCTTATCCCGAACCGGCTACCCTGTGGCGTGTAGCAGACCAACTGGGTGTCACCCATCTGGGCACGAGCGGTCGTTATATAGAGAGTTGCATGAAAAGTCAACCTCCTATAGAACCCAGAAGCTTGGGAGAAATGCCTTCTCTGCGTACTGTTCTTTATACAGGATCTCCCCTTTCCCCCAATGGATTTCGGTGGGTTTATCAGGTTGTAAAAAAGGAAGTTCATCTGGCAGGAATCTGCGGAGGTACGGATATAATCTCCTGTTTCATTCTGGGGAATCCCAACCTACCGGTTATTGCAGGCGAAATCCAGTGCAAAGGATTGGGTGTGGATGTTGTGGCATTGAATGAAAAGGGGGAAGTTGTGGTGGGAGAGCCCGGGGAACTGGTTTGTCGTAAACCTCTTCCCTCGATGCCTCTGGGTTTTCTCAATGATCCCGATGGGCAGCGTTATTATAAAGCCTATTTTGATTTCTATCCTGGACTCTGGCGTCACGGAGATTATGTGCAATTTATGCCGGGTGGCGGGGTTATCGTATACGGCCGTAGTGATGCCACCTTAAATCCGGGGGGGGTTCGAATCGGGAGTGCTGAGATTTATTCAGCTTTAGATCCTCTGGATTTTATCAAGGGATCTGTAGTGGTTGGATGGAAACCTCCCGATCAGTCCGATGAAGTCATGGTTCTTTGTGTAGTTTTATCCGGTGGACAAACCTTAAATGCTTCCATAGAGCAGGAGATCCGTCGAACCATCCGAGAAAAATGTTCCCCCCGGCATGTTCCCCGGTATATTTTTCAAATTTCAGAAGTTCCCATCACACGAAGTGGTAAAACTGTAGAACTTAGTGTGAAAGCCATACTGGCAGGTAAAACGGTTTCTAACCTGACTGCCTTAGCAAACCCGCAGGTATTAGAGGAATTCGAACAAATCCGACAAAAATTATTAAAGGCCCATTGTTAGTTATAGGCGCGAAGCCCTATGATTAACAACGGACAATGGATGGTATGATGTATTATCCCCTCAGTGAGGATGAAAGAATGATTCAAGAAATGGTTCGGAAGCTGGCCCAAAGTGAAATTGCACCGAGAGCTCGGGAAGCCGATGAGAAAGAGCAAATACCGCCGGAAAATATCCGTGTGATGGCAGAGCACGGGTTGTTTGGTATGTATATCCCGCCGGAGTATGGCGGAACCGGTATGTCCCGGCTGGCTTTTGCCATTGTGGTTGAAGAGATCTCCAGGGCGTGTGCGGCTACGGGCACGTTTATAGCTGATCAATCTCTGGGAACCTATCCCATCATTTTAGACGGAAATGAAGAGCAAAAACGGAAATACCTGCCGAAATCGGCTACCGGTGAGAAGATTTTCGCATTTGCCTTAAGCGAACCTAATTCGGGTTCTGATGTGGCCAGCATGCAAACTACGGCAGACCGGGAGGGAGATTACTATGTGCTGAACGGCCAGAAACAGTGGATCACCAATGGGGATATAGCCGATTACGTCATTGTCTTTGCTAAGACCGATAAAACCAAGGGAGCCAAAGGAATTAGTGCTTTTATTGTGGACAGTAAAACCCCGGGATTTCGGGTGGGGAAGAAAGAGTTAAAACTGGGAATTCGGGGTTCTTCTACAGTAGCTCTCCATTTTGAAAACTGTCGGGTCCATAAGGATGAAATGCTAGGCTCGGAAGGAGAAGGGTTTAAGGTGGCCATGAAAACCCTGGATATGACCCGGCCCAGTGTAGGAGCCCAGGCGGTTGGAATTGCCCAGGCTGCCTTTGATTTGGCTTTAAAGTACAGTAAGGAACGAAAACAATTTGGACAGCCTATTGGACAGTTCCAGGGAATTCAATTTATGTTGGCAGATATGGCCATGAAGATCCATGCAGCCCGGCTGATGGTTTACAATTCAGCCCAGGCCATTGATGCCCGTCAGGGTCGAGCTACCGTGGAGGCTTCGATGGCTAAGTGCTTTGCCTCAGATATAGCTATGGAAGTAACTATCGATGCGGTTCAGATTTTTGGGGGTTATGGGTATAGTCGAGAGTACCCGGTGGAACGATTAATGCGAGATGCTAAAATTACCCAGATCTATGAAGGTACCAATCAGATTCAACGGGTGATTATCGCGGAAAACCTGCTGAGGGAATAAAAATGGATATGTGAGGATAGCGTGCTTTAGACGCTACGATCTCGATGGGTCAGACAGGAAGGGGAAGGGGGGGAGCCAGGGAATGTGGGTGTAGGGAAATTAAAAATTAGGAAACAGAGTGCTTTTCTCCCGTACCCTGGGCTCTCACACTTTATTTATGCACGAGGATTTGACCCAGCAGATTCCTGGCATTTTCATGGTTAGGATCTAATTCCAAGACTCGTCTTAATTCGATTTCAGCCTGTTGGTAATTTCCCTGAGCGGTATAAATAACGGCCAGCATATAGCGAGCTTCCGGTAAATAGGAATTGGTTTTCAAAAGCTCCTGTGCCTCGATAAGGGCACTGGGGTATTTTTTTTGCTTGAAATAAACAACCCCGAGATAATAATGGGCTTCAACCGCCTGTTTGCAAAGTTCAAGGGCTTTTTTATAAAAAGAAGCTTCTTCATCGGAACCGTTGTTGAGGGTTCGCCCCTTTTGAATCATTTCTCTGGCCGTAACACAATCTTCCTCGCTCCCTGTAATACTTTCCGGTGAACGGTCTGAATTCCTTTCCAGGATTAAATGCCCCTGGGAAGAATCCACTGTGACCCGAAATTTATTCAAAAAACTTAATCCTAAAAGCCCGTCGACCTCGTTTGAAGGATCTAACCCATCATGAAGAGCCGTTTCGACATTGCGAACTTCTAACTCTCCTACCTTGATTGAGTTAACTTTAATAAGAGGTACGGTCACTTTGCCATTAGCCGTCTGTAAGGTTGTCTTTACTGTAGAAGGGGAAGGGGTTATACCTAACTCTCTGGCCGTGGCAGAAGAAATAACCGTGTAGGTCGCTCCCGTATCTACAATAAACTTTTTGGTCAATTGATTATTTAATAAAACCTCAATGAGAATCGCCGAGCCACGACGTTCAAAACCAATAACCGTCCGATTAGGCCTATATTCTGAAGAAACTAACTCAGCTTGATAAGGAAGCCAGTTATCTCCTCTTTTGACTTCCACATTTTCTACCCGACCTGTAGGCAAGGTAGTTGTATAAACATATTTACCATTTGCATCCTTCCATCTATAAACCTCTCCAAATACAGGACATATAATTATAAACCCCCATAAAACTACCCCTAAAAGATACCGAAAGGATGGGGTCATTATGATCACCGTTCTCCTAAATCCATTGAAACCTCAAGGGAAACCTATAACCAGTTTTTATGGGTAGTGACAGGTAGTTGACTAGAGTCCTGAACCTCCCATGTTCACAGGTGATGAAGGTATTCCCAGAATTTTATATCGGGTTCTGAGGATTCATTCCCTTGAAATTCAAAGTCTAGTAGTAGCAAAGCAGCCCTTGATTCGCCCTTAATTCGACTTCCAGATTATCGCATTTAGCGACGGCGTCTTCTATACATGTCATCTTCGTCTTCTTCTTCATACTCATCATAATCCTCTTCATCATCGTAGTCTTCATCATCATAATCCTCTTCATCATCGTAATAATCATCATTTCGCCTTTTATTCAGAATCACCAGGCCTTCTCCCCTAAACATATTTAACCCATCTGGAATCAGATAGAAGGTTTCATTGGGGGTCGAAGCTGCTTTATCTTCTGCAAGCAGAAGGTTTTCTTTATTCTCTGAGGTTATTAATTTTTTTGGAATAGTTAAAACTTTCATAATGGATGGTATTCTCCCGAAATTCCTCTGCCATACTTAAAAGTAGAAACAAAGCTTGATATAAAAATAACTTCTCAGTTTGTGGGTACCTGCCTTGTTTCTACTGAAACATAGAATAGCAGATAAATTCGCCTCCCATCTTGAGTGGTTAAAAATTTAACTCAGGATTATTATTTCATGCCTAGGGTTTTACTTAACTTTGAAGTTAAGTTATTGCACTCTAAATATAGTAGAGTCTCTCCCTTCTGTCAATGAGTAACCGGGGGTTAATTTTTGCTTTACAAGAAGAATAACTTTTGATAGCGTAACAGTCCTGTCAGCTTATAATATATAATGAAGGGATACCCCTGTTGAGGGCTCACAGATGAAAACCTAAGGATGTTCTCAAACCTGCGGGTGAACAAGGTGAACAAGAGGTTATGTTGAAAGTACTCCCGGATAAAATTACCAAGAAAATCACCGATAAAGTTCCAAGTAAAGCGTTACCGATTACTATTCAAATTCTTGTTATTATCCTGGTGGTGGGTTTAGTAGGGGGTATTAAGATTTTAATAAGTCCCCCTGAGAAAAAACCGGTTCCTGCTCCACCTCCCCCTCCGGCACCTGTTGCCGTACCGAAATACTTTCAAGACTATCTGGAAGTTATTACCCGAGCGGACAAAATTGTGAGTGAAAATCCAACCGCTTTTAAGAATTTAAATGAAGTCTCTCTCACGAATATCCAGGGTGTTTTTCAGATGCCCATCAAAAAACCTGTTAGCTACACACAACTCAGATTACCTGGGGATCCCCGGGGTTATCGTAATGATGTTCATCAAGGAACCGATATCTATGGACTTCCCTGGCGAGAAAAGGTCTATCCTATAGCCCCCGGTGTGATCATTCGGATTGACAAAAATTATGTGCCTTTAACCAAAGCGACCCGGGATAGAATGCTTGAGCTGACCAAGACAAAGTGGCATGGAACTCCGGGGTCTTTGACCATTCCTTCAGCGGAACAGCCCTATGGAAATGTTCTAGATAAATTACGAGGTCGACAGGTCTGGATTTACCATGGAAAGAACAAAAATCGAGAACCCGTTTTAACCATGTACGCCCACTTATCCGATGTCAATGATCAACTGAAAGTTTATGATGTGGTTGGGATAGATCACGTGATTGGATTTGTGGGAAATTCAGGAACCAGTGGAGAGGTTGAGCATAGTAAGACCAAGGAAGTTCACCTGCATTTCGAGATTTTTGTTGGGGATCGTTACTGGACTCCTAAAAAAGATTGGGAAATCGGTAAGATGCAGGACATAGCTCGTTATCAGGAACTTCAGGAAAGCGTCATTAAATTGATCCCTTCTCACTACTAAGGGTTAAGCGACGACTTTAGTGGTTCCTTTTATTTTATAGGAAAAAGACTAAAGTCGTTCCCACCTTTCCTGTAACTTCAGGGACAACGAACAGACTTCCTTTCTCAAAGATCTTTAAATTAACCGTTTTAGCATCCTTCCGGTTTCAACCCCCTCACTTCCTCGATTCCGGCTCTTTTTGGGTATCCTCGGCTGCTTTCTCCGAGGTCACCACAGGCTTGAAATCTGATCGAATTTCTGTATGGCGTACCTTTCCCCCTAAATTTGCCGTCCATGTCAGCAATCCTATACTAATCGCAGCCAGTATCAACGAGGCTTTGACAAGCCAATTTGGAAGGTTTTCCAAATGGCGAAAGTAAAACAATCCCCCCAAGGCGACCAGACCCAGGATTTCAACAGCTATCAGGGTTATGAGGGCAGCCTCTTCATGTTCTTCTACAACCGATTCTGTTACCCCCGGAAGATGTTCGATTACTTTCGCTGCTGGTTCACCTGTAAAGTATACCGGTAGTGCAAGCAGGGCGATAATAATGAAAACCCCCAAACTTACTCTTGTGAGCTCTTCACTTTTCTTTACCAGAGCAAAGGCCAATAAGAGAAAACCAAATACCATGCCTATCACCGGGAAATGATTGAGGATTAAATGGATATGTGCCAGGTTCATAAATTTTACCTCCTAAAAGATATTAGGTAGAGCTTTTAAAATTAAATCAGGGATACCTTTCTTCCGACTATCCTATGATTTTCGACATCAGGTAAGACTTTAAAACACTCTCTATAGGCAAGCTGAGTTAAGTTAAAATTAGCTATTAATTTCCAAACCGGAAGATCTATAATGAAAAAACGAGATTCCCGGAAGAGGAACCCATTTACTGTAAAAGTGTTACTTTTAAGGAGACAGGGGATGTTGTAGGGTTGCCCTTCAACAGAGCTTTCAGCCCAGAGATGGTTTAAGAGATTCTTTTATTTACCTTAACTCTATAGCATCCAGTTTACTCTGTTCCCCTTATGGGGTGTCAAGTAAAATTCCTCTACCTCTTGGAATCCCTTTTCCAGGGATAAGATCCCTGCTATCAATCCAAAGGGGACTTTCTTCTTAACTTTAACGAAGGCCTGTTATTTAGATCGATCTTTAAGGGTTTTAAAAGCTTTCTAGCCTTTAAAGATACGATAGAGATAGTAAAAGGAGGGAAAAAGTACCAACGCACCGCTTCCAAGGGCTACGAGGAGCAGGCGGAGGGTTATGGTGGGAGCAGCTGCATTAAAGACGGTGATATCCGGCACGATCAGGTAGGGAAACTGAGCAACTCCCCAACCCCAAAGGATGAGTGTGATCTGTCCTGCTGCGCAAAACCTGGCCATATGAAACCTGCGGGTCCAGAGGGCAAAGATGGCTCCCGTTGCAAAGACTGCCGTAGAGAGTTGTAAGGGCCAGGTCCACCAACTCTGACTCAGACCTTGTCGTATGAGAGGGGCTCCTGTTCCCGAGAGTAGGAAAACCAGGAGCGCAACAGGACCTACCACAAAGGCTGAAACCAGGGCACGGCGGCGAAAATCTTCCTGTAGCTCTGGATCCTCCGTTTCCAGGGTTAAGTACACTGCCGCGAGAAATGCAAATAAAACCAGGGCAAACAGGCCAACTGCCAGGGGGAATGGAGCCAGCCAGGGACGAACAAAATCGGCTACCACCCATCTGTCCTTAAGGCGAATCTGGCCTGATGCAATGGCACCCAAAACAGTACCGAGAAGCAGAGGAGTAACCAGACTGGCTATAGAGAAAACGCGACCCCACCGGCGCTGTATTCTATCTTCTTTAGTTCCATAGGTACGAAAGGCAAAGGCCGAACCCCGTAGGACAATTCCCAGGAGCATGAGGGTTAGCGGAATATGCAACGCGGTGGCAATAACAGCAAAGGCCAGAGGGAAGCCTGTGAACAGAACTACAATAACCAAAATGAGCCAGACATGATTGGCTTCCCAGATAGGGCCAATGGCCTCTGCAATCAACTCACGTTGTGCTTTAGCCCGGGGCCCCCAGGCCAGCAAGTCCCATACTCCACCTCCATAATCTGCTCCACCCATCAGGGCATAGAGGGTCAAGGAAATCATCATGACACCGGCAAGGATCCCTTCAAGGGGTAATATACTCATTGTCTTTAGGCTGTTCTGGAAGATCAGACTTCACTACCCGGGGACTCTCCCTGACCTGGTGGAGCAGTAGCCAGATTACAACCATAGCCAGGAAGAGGTAGAGTAGCGTAAACATAATAAAAGGGATCTTAAGTCCTGGCATCGGGGTTAAAGCTTCTGTCGTCCGCATGATCCCGTAGATAATCCAGGGTTGTCGTCCGACTTCTGTGACTATCCAGCCGGCTTCTATGGCCAGGAACCCCAGGGGCGTAGCTGCCGCTACGGCACGTAGGAACCCTCGTGAATCGAAGAAAGTTCTGTGTCGCCAAAGGAGCCACAGGCCCCAAAGGGCAATTCCCATCATGGCAAATCCCGCGGCTACCATGACCTGGAAAGCAATATGAACGATCTTTACCGGAGGCCACTGATCCCGAGGGACTGCATCGAGTCCCTTTACCGTTGCTTGGGGATCATGGAAGGCAAGCAGGCTCAGACCATAGGGGATCTCCAGGGCATAGCGGGTTATACCCGCTTCTACGTCCGGGATCCCTCCGATTCGTAAGGGGGCTCCGGATTCTGTTTGGAATTGTCCTTCAAAGGCAGCCAGCTTTACAGGTTGATTTCGGGCAACGGTTCGGGCGAGGATATCTCCACTCAGAGGCTGAAGAATGGCCGTAATTCCGCCGATAACCAGGGCAATGGAAAAGGCTCGTCGGTGAAACAGGTTCTGATGATCCCGTAATAAAAGAAAAGCGTGAATACCGGCCACTGCAAATCCTGTGGCTGCGTAGGCTGCAAGGATCATATGAAGTGTTTGTGAAAAAGCAGCCGGATTAAGCAGGGCGGCTATAGGGTCGATATCCACCGGTCGACCTTCCACAAGACGAAATCCCGTCGGAGTATTCATCCAGGCGTTAGCTATGACGACAAAAATACCGGAGGCGGCCCCACTCAAGGCAACTAAAAGACCGGATAAAATATGCATGTGGGATGATACCCGTTGCCAGCCGTAGAGGTAAATTCCCAGGAAAATGGCCTCGGTGAAAAATGCAAACCCTTCCAGTGAAAAGGGCATCCCGATGATAGAACCGGCCCAACCCATGAAGTTAGGCCATAATAGACCTAACTCAAACGAGAGGACGGTACCAGAAACCGCCCCAACGGCAAATAAGATGGCCGTGCCCTTTGCCCATCGTTTGGTAAGCATCAGATAAACCTCTTCACCCGTCCGCAACCAAAACCATTCGGCTATGACCATCATTAACGGCATGGCAATCCCGATAACGGCAAAAATGATATGAAAGGCCAATGAAATGGCCATTTGTAAGCGTGCAGCCAATAAGTCATCCATAACAAAGAAATTAAGAAAATCTTCGGTTAAAACCTGACTGTTGCTTAAGTTCTTGAATAGTGAAAGACCTGAGAAGGAGATTCTCTAAGTCCTCACTTCTTAAGTTTCTGCTGGGCCTGCTCCAGGCGGGATTGAATGGTTTTGTTATCCTTGGATTTCACGGCAGCTTTCTTCAACCATTCTACCGCTTCTGGATACATCCCTTTTTTGTAATACCCCCAACCCAGGGTTCCCATCACTTCAGGAAATTCCGGTTTAAGCTCCAGGGCTTTCTGAGCCTGTTGGATCCCCTCATCAAGATTAAGATCCTTATCGATTAAGATTTGAGCCAGTCGTTGGCGGACTCCAGGATCTTTCGGGGCAAGTCGAATTACCGTATTAAATTGTTTAATGGCTTCCGGGTACTTGCCTTGTTCTGCATAGATAAGACCTAATTCATTATAAGCTTCTGGATCATCGGGTTGAATTTTGGTAATCGTCTGGAATTCCTGGATAGCTTCGTCTGTTTTTTTCTGCAAAAGATACGCATGCCCTAATCGGTGATGGGCTCCCATATGATTCGGATTGGCCTGGATAGCCTCTTTAAGCTCAGCAATTGCCTGATCATATTGTCCTTTCTGACTATAAATTTCTCCCAGCCCAATATGGGCACCTGGATCTTTTGGGTTCAGTTGAACCGCCTTTTTGAAATGTTTAAGAGCTTCATCCGGGTTTCCCTGAAGATAAACAACCCAGCCCAGATTTACATAGGCATCTACATAGTCCGGTTTCAGTTTAATGGCTTCCGCCAAAGCTTTAATAGCTTCGGCTGGCTGCTTCTGGACGTTATAGATAGATCCCAGGGTATAGTAAGCCGCCGCATAATCCGGCTTTATCTTGATAGCCTCTTGGGCCAGTTGAAGGGCTTGATGGGGGTCTCCTAAGATAAGGTAAAGGGAGGCTAAACTGTTATAGGCCTCCACATAATCCGGCTTTAACTTGATAGCTTCGACGAAAGCTTTGACGGCTTCCACGTACTTACCGGTTTGAGTAAAGGCCAGCCCCGCTTTAAAATGTTCCTCTGCCGTGGTAGGCTGTTCGGCGTAGCCGGGTTGTAAAGGAACCAGAAAAAAGAAAGTCAATAAAAGTATGAGTCGTTTTTTCATGATTATCTCCTTTTTATCCTGTAAAATTTAGTTTTATTTGTAAATCTACCCTTACCGAAAAATTTATATTTTTTCCAACCCCCTGTCTCTAGGTTAGACATAAGTGTCTCTTTATAGAGACAAAAAGTTTTTTTCTAATCTCCCAGACTTTTCCAGTAATTGAGGCCTGATCTATCTTTATAAATCATTCTTTTTGTCTCTTTTTAAAAGACAAACAGGTCTATCCGAAAGAAGCAAAAATCGCTAATCTGGCCTTAAATAACCAACTTAGGACGAATTTAAGTATTCTGGCATTAGACTTGCTCCTAAAAGAGAATAGCGGTTAGCCTATACCCATAACCCTTTAATTTCACGGAGGTTTAAGATGAATTCTTCAAACTTAAAATTACTGATCTCCATTTTAATGGTGATAACTTTACTGGCAGTTAATCTAAAGGTTCTTTCGGCTTCAGAGGAAAAACAAACCATTACCGGCCACATTTACTGTGTAGTACCCACCGCAGAGGGGATTCGGTTAGAACCCGGGGTTTGTCCCGGAGGGGATCACCCCCATATCGTCAAAACCCAAGATGGACAGTTGGTTCTTCTTCAGGAGTCCCCTCTCCTCAAAGATATTCCCAAATTAACGGCAGAACAAAAGAAAAATGTGGAAATAGAAGGCAAATTTGTTGGAAAGACAACCTTCGGTCCGGAATCCGTTAAGTGGCCATGGCTCAGATAGATCCGACAGACAGAGTTTGGGCTGATATCCGCTCCTTTTCGAAATTTACCCTAATCTGTTTCACCCCGTTCGCCCTTCTATAGGCCCAGGGCGAACGGGGAAGGTCGGAGGTTTACGGCCGATTTCCCAACAGAGTGGGTATTACCGCCCCTTTGTAAGCACAAACCCCGGCAGATATTCTTAAATAGAACCACCCCTGGTGAAAATATTCCTCCAAAATAGACTTTTTTATTGACAGACTTCTCTATTTTCGATAGGTTTTCAGCATATCCCCAATTATCAAATAAGAGGAGGTTATAAAACTATGCCCAATGCCCGTCAGGTTATCGACGAAGTTAAACGGGAGCTTCAGGAGGTTGAGAATAAAATCTGTCAGCATCCTTATCTTAAGGCTCTTGAAAACGGACAGATTAAAAAAGATAAACTTAAACTCTTTGTGGGTGAGCAGAGCCACATTATCCGAAGTGACCTTTGCAGTGTCGCCTTACTTCTCTCTCGATACGGGCTCTCGCCCAGTCGAGATTTCTTCTGGATGGTTCTGCAGGGGGAAAAGGCAGCCCTTGAGGCCGTATCCCTGTTGGCCCATGCCTTACAGATGACTCCCGAAGAGCTGTCCGACTACGAACCCAAAGCCGGTGCTTATGCTTACACTGCTTACATGGCCTGGATGGCCTTATATGCGTCTGATGCAGAAGTAGCCGCCGCTTATCTGGTCAACTTTACAGCCTGGGGGGATAACTGTGCCCGAATGGAAAAAGCGTTACAGGAGAAGTATCGGTTAACGGGTATGGATCTGGTCTTTTTTTCCATTTTTAGCACACCTCCCGAAGATTTTGAAGCCAAGGCACTTGCGGTCGTTGAAGCAGGTTTATCTCGAGGCGTAGAGGTTCGCTTGATTCGCCGTGCGGCCCGGCTCCTGCAGAATTATGAGCTGATGTACTGGGATACCCTTTATAGTCTCTCTACCATTGGTTGATCAGAGATCCATGCCCAGAGGGATATCTTACCTTACTTTCTACCCTTGACAAATGCCTTTACAGTTTCGATATTCTATTTAATTCCTGAAGGGTTGTATTCCCTATTTCTTCGATAAAGAAAGATCTAAATAACCATGGGCTACTTAACACGGCGTATATCGACACTTTTAAAATCCAATCTGAACCATTGGATTGATAAAGTTTGGAGGACAGGATGGGATATAGATCCAGATTGGGAGGATCTCCTCAACGAAAATGAAACCAAACAAACCGGGCAGGATCAGCAGCAAAAGCAGAAGAGACGGCAACAGGCACAGGCCCCAACAGGTTCCTCTTTACCGGATTATTATGAAATATTAGAAGTTCACTACAAAGCGAGTCCGGAGGTTATCGAAAAAGCCTATAAAGCTCTGGCCGCCAAGTATCATCCTGATAAGCAACCACCCCATCAAAGGGCCTGGGCAGAAGCTAAAATGAAGCAGATCAACGAGGCCTATTCCTACCTACGGGATCCTAAGAAACGAAGGGAATATGATGCGAAACGTGGATATTCAGCAGGATAAGATTGCGATCTTAGATTTTGGTTCCCAATACAGCCAGCTCATTGCCCGGCGGGTTCGGGAAAGTCAGGTCTATTGCGAAATTCTTCCATTTAATGTCCCGGCCCAACGGCTTAGAGAATATAGAGGAATTATCCTGTCAGGAGGCCCGGCCAGCGTCTATGAACCGGATGCCCCTCTGTGTGATAAGGCCCTTTTTTCGCTTAACGTCCCGATTCTGGGAGTTTGTTATGGCATGCAACTGATCGCCCATCTATTACAGGGAGAAGTGGTTCGGGCTACAAAACGGGAGTACGGAAAAGCGGAGTTATTTTTTGATAGCTCCGAGGAATTTTTTCAGGGCATCCAGGCTCCATCCACGACGGTATGGATGAGCCATGGGGATCAAATTGTCAGGCTTCCAGAGGATTTTATCTCCATAGCCCATACCGACAACGCTCCCTATGCAGCCATCAAACATCGAACCCGGCCTATCTTTGGAGTTCAATTCCATCCAGAAGTCGTTCATACCGTTCAGGGTCGCCAGATGCTTAAAAATTTCCTCTTTGAAATCTGTCATTGTACGCCCGGTTGGACCATGAGTTCCTTTATCCAACAGACTCTAGAAAAGATAAAAGCACAGGTCGGATCCCAGAAAGTCCTGTGCGCTTTGAGTGGAGGGGTAGATTCCTCGGTAGCAGCAGTTTTAACCCATAAAGCCGTAGGAGATCAGTTGACCTGTATTTTTGTGAACAACGGGTTGCTCCGTAAAGGTGAGGTAGAAAAGGTTTTAAATACCTTTGAAAAAGGTTTTAACATGAACCTGCGTTACATCGATGCCTCGGATCGATTCTTAGCGAAGTTAAAAGGCATCATAGAGCCGGAGCAAAAGCGGAAGATCATCGGAGAGGAATTTATTCGAATCTTTGAAGAAGAGGCCGGAAAGATGGGAGGAATTCGATTTTTGGTCCAGGGAACCCTTTATCCCGACGTGATTGAAAGTGTCTCTATTAAAGGACCTTCAGCAACTATCAAATCCCACCATAACGTGGGGGGGCTTCCTGCCCAGATGAATTTTGAATTGATAGAACCTCTCCGGGAGCTTTTTAAAGATGAGGTCCGGATGGTTGGAGAAAAATTAGGCCTACCGGAAGAAATTGTCTGGCGACAGCCCTTTCCGGGTCCTGGACTGGCCATTCGTGTTTTGGGAGAAGTTACTCCAGAACGATTAGATCTGGTCCGATCAGCCGATGAAATCGTGGTTCATGAGATCCAAAAAGCCGGACTCTACAAACAGATCTGGCAATCCTTTGCGGTCTTATTACCGATTAAATCGGTGGGAGTCATGGGAGATAGCCGGACTTATGAGTATGTACTGGCCATCCGAGCCGTTTATAGCCTGGATGGAATGACCGCCGACTGGGTTCCACTCCCTTATGAGCTTCTGGGAAAAATTTCTAACCGTATTATCAATGAAGTCCGGGGAATTAATCGGGTCGTCTATGATATTAGCTCAAAACCCCCCAGTACCATCGAATGGGAATAGGGTGAGAGCTGGGCGTCATCAGGGGGTTAGTCGGAGATTTACCCAAAATAATCTCCGGCGACCTTTACTTCTCCCGGATCAAATCCATAAACTACACAGATGAATCGGCTTATTACGACACTTTTCATCCTGGTTATTATTTTATTGACCCTTTTTACCGTGGCGGCCATCGAGGAGGTGAATAGCTTAAAATCTGCCTTAACCAAAACAGTCAGGCACTTTCGAGGTGCCGCAGCCCTTTCTCTCCCTTCGATGGTTAAATCCGACAACTCCCCTGCTAAAGAGGAGATCGAAGGGGGAGATTCTCAAGGGGACAGGTACAAAAACGTGAGTTTCAGCCTTACAGAGGAAAATCTAAATCGCCTGTTATCCCGGCAGAAGGTTTTTCTAAATGGCTCTTTAATCTGGCAAAGGGAGGCATCTTCTCGATTAGCCGATGGAAATATTACCGTGGATTCCTTCAATACCCTTCATGCCTTTGGGGTTAAAATTCTTCAATATCCGGGCTTTTCGGACTGGACTCTGGCAGTGCAGGAAGAAGGAATTGGGATTAAACTCAACGACTTAAGAATCATGAACCTCCCCGTTCCCTTTTCTACCTGGCTTTTCAGCAGGGTATCGGGTCGAGCTAAAGAGGATTGGGTTTATCTTCGTATTCCGGCCCGGCAAATCGTAGAAAAAGTAGAGATCTACGATGGAAAGCTCATGGTCAGTGGAAAAATCCGTTAACCCGACATTAAAGATTTTATCCTACAGGCATTGACCCTCCCATGCAGGAATGCCAGCTCTCCCATCCAGAGCTGGACAGGGTAACAGCTTATAAACTCTGGGCTATCATCGACCCAGGCCGGAGCATTCCTCTACCGGCGATTTCATGGCGAGATCTACTCTACGCCGCCTTTATCCTTGCCGAGTTAATAGGAGAAAGGGAAGGGAGGGGGCTAACCTCTTCAATTCTCCTTCCCCTCACTCCCTCTTCTTTATAGGTTCCAGGATAAGGATAAGAAGCCCTGTCAGGGACGAACCGTGGGTAGTCCCCGCCGCAGGTCGGGGGACTCAATAATTCAGAATTTTTTCAAACTCCCTAGCCGTATCCCGTTAAACAGGTCGTCCCGCTGGGGTTTAGTTTCCTCTGGCCCACGCCAGGGGCTATCCCCAGGTAGCCCCGTCGGGGCTAACCTTCTTATCCTGGCGCCTATGTCCTTAACCCCCTCTCCCAAAGCTTCGGGAGAGGAGGTACTTGGGGAGTTGATCTGGAGATTTGCCGGCTCCCCTCACCCCCACCCCTTCCCTGCCCGTCCACGGGGAGGGGAAGAGGGGCCGGGGGTGAGGGTAGGAGAGCCATACAGAATTAGCTTTATAAAATAATACTGGTTAGAAAAGGATTTTGGCGTATCTTAAAGAAGTGATGGAATTTAAGAATTGCCAAGGCTTTATACCATTTCCGTATAAAGTGTAGCCTGACGGGTAGGAACAGCCCTATGCCGTTGCCTTATGGAGAGACAATCCTGTAGGGCAATTCGACCTTCCGGCAGCCCTTTCGCGGTAAATGGATATTAGAAATAAAGGCTTATAGTGGTCCTTTATCCTCTCCAATAGGGTTATGAAATATGTGTATAAATTTTTATTAACCTTTATCCTGTTTGTTGCTCCCATTTACGGGATTGATTTGCTCCGGGGTAACTTTTCTCAATGGAAAAATATTCCTAATCCTGCCATCTCCCTGAGAGGAGGAAAGGACATTGGGTTTTCAGCCAAAACCGGAGAGGAGGTCAACCAACGGTTTGAGCCTGGAAAAGCCTCAACCCAACTATCAACCCTTGAAGATATTCAACTTCATGTTACAGATATGCCTTTAGGTCGTCTTTCTCGGTGGAAAGGAATTACCACCATCACCGTTTATATAGGTGGGGGAAAAGAAGAGGTCAACTTCCTGGACCAGAAGTATATCGTGGACAGTCACCAGTTTCTAACCGAAACCCTGGAAGAAATTAACCGGGAGTTTGAGGATGGAAAAGTCCCTATCCGATTGATAGAGGTTGGGGATACTCAGCAAGCAGATATCTTTTTGGGGTATTTTAGAGAATCTCACTATATTAAGAAGTACCGTAATGCGGATCTTACCCTTCTTTCCTATGTCATGTCTCGGTATGCAGGTGCCACAGTTATTTATGATCAAAAGGGGAGCGTATGGTCGCTCAGTAAAGATTACGACGATGGAAGTTATGCCGGGGTGGATGCTCTGGTAGAGGATGTATCCAACTTAGTTAAGCGAACCTGGGCGTTGAAGGCTTACGAAGGAACTCAACCGGTGCTTCCCAAGAATCGTTTGGATGCTTTGAGGTTGTTGGTTAAAGGAATTGCAAAACATGAGCTATTTCATGCTTTAGGACTGGCGCATGTGGAGGTAGACCGGGGTGAGGGTTGCTCTATCATGGCAACGAGCTCAGATCATATTTGCCTCAAACCCGCATCATGGGAATTGAATGCTTTAAAAGAAAAATGGAGTGGTTAAAGATTTTGCAGGATCGAAGGTAGTAACCTCTCATCCTCATTCTACATGGCAGTCCAAAGAGTCTGAAAGGTTTCAGGGGTATCTTCTGTATGGAATTTCTCCAATTCACTTTATTGCTATTTTAGGCAATTAGGAGTATGATATGCGTGTTGCACAGCAATATTTTCTGATAGGACTTGAAAGGAGAATACTATGTTTTTTGAACTTCGGCAATATCGCATCAAACCCGGACAGCGGGAAAGATGGGTGAAACTAATGGAAGAAAAGATAATACCCTTTCAGATCTCGAAAGGGATGGTAGTTGTGGGTAGTTTTGTGGGTCAGCAGGAAGAGGATCTCTACGTTTGGATACGGCGATTTGAGAGTGAGGAGGAGCGGGAGCGATTGTACAAGGAAGTCTACGAGAGTGATTTTTGGAAAAACGAAATTAAACCTCAGGTCGACGAGATGCTCGACCGTTCAAAAATACAAATCACCCGACTTGAGGCAACCCCCAAGTCCGTTATACGATAGGGAGGTCGGCCATGGACGTTTTTGAAGCGGTGCGGACGGTATTAGCCGTCCGGAGTTACCAGGATAAATCCATTCCACCGGATGTTGTCCGGCGGATTGTGGAGGCAGGGCGACTGACCGGGAGTAGTATGAACGGTCAACCCTGGCATTTTATTGTAGTCGAGGATCGAAATATGTTACGCCAACTGGGAGCGTTGGCCCGAACAGGACCTTACATTGCCCAGGCACCGTTAGCGATTGTGGTGGCGATTGAGAGGACGAAGTTTTCGGTCTCTGATGCGAGCCGGGCGATTCAATCCATGATCTTAACGGCATGGTCTGAAGGGGTGGGTTCGAACTGGGTAGGTTTTTTAGGATTAAACGCCGTCAAGCCCTTGCTGAACATCCCCGATGATCTGGACGTGTTGGCCATTGTTCCCTTTGGCTATCCAACGCAGGCCATTGGTAAAGGTAAGAAGAACCGCAAACCTCTTTCTGAGGTAGCCCATCGTGGGCGGTTTGGCCAACCCTTTGAATAATACCGGCCGGTTCGATGATTAAAATCCCCCGGGCTTACCAACCACATTGACCACTTTGGTCTTGAAGCCCCTGGGAAATTTGCGGCAACCTGTGCGGGGACTATTCTAACCCAACAGGGAGCGATGCCAACAGGATGCCTTGCATCTCTGCGAATCGGCCCTTCACCTTAACCAACAGGCTTAAATCTTCTTCTTATCGTCCTTACTTCAAGGGAAACTCAGGCTATCCCCCTTTGTGGATCAAATAATCCATTATTTCGGTTCTCCTTTTTCTTTGAGCTCTTCTACCGCATAAACCCTGAGGACAATCCCTGGGGACTGTCCCCTCTTAAAAGGGATCCCAGGGATCATCCTACGTCCTTACGCAACATTTTTATGATGGTGAAGGGATCCTACAGGTGGTTTTTTATTTCAGCCAGTTGTTCCATCGTTACCAGCATACTATCCAGGGTTTCGGAGATTAATTCCGGAACCCCATAAAACAAATCCAGGACCAGATAACTGATTCCGGCCTCCCGATACTTGTGGATGTTTTCAAGGATTTGAGAGGTGGGTCCCACTAAAGGATATTTACCCGAGTGGGGTTCGGGTTTTTGATGGATTTGCAATTGGGCCCGGAGGGCGACGGGAATTTTTTCGGCGTCCCGCCCCTTTTTTGCAGCTATTTCCCTAAACTGCTGAACCATCTGCTTGGCTTCGGATGGGGTCATAAAAGTGGGATGCCAGACATCTCCGAACTCTGCAGCGCGCCGCAAGGCTCCTTCACTTTTACCTCCAATCCAGATGGGAGGATGGGGTTTTTGAACAGGTTTTGGAAGGAATTTTATATCTGAAAATTGGAAGTATTTTCCTTGAAATTTAGGATCTTCACCGGTCCAGATCTCTTTTAGAATTTGAAGGGATTCGTTGCTGAGAGATCCTCTTTTTTCAAAGGGGACTCCAAGGGCATCGAATTCTTCTTTACACCAGCCTACTCCGAATCCACAAATAATCCTTCCGTCCGAAAGCTGATCGGCGGTAGCCAGGGCTTTAGCCAGAAATAATGGGTTTCGATAAGGAAGAATAATCACACTGGTCCCTAAGGGAATTCGATGGGTAATCGCCGTTAAATAAGACAATACCATCAGAGGCTCATAAAAAACTTCCCCAAACCGGGCAATATAAGGCTTAGGAATACCGATATGATCCGTAACCCAGATAGAATCATAGTTCAATTCCTCGGCTTTTTGGGCTACTCTGGTAATGGCTTTCTTGGAGGGAAACTGATTATAATGAGGTATGGTAATTCCAAATTTCATAGATATCTCCTTTAAAAGGTGTGGGATTCGCCGTCGGGAAAACAAGAAAAGAAAAGTTCTCTTCAAGGGTAACGATAAAAGGATTACCAGTCGGTGTCAAGATTAGAAAGCAAGAATTTTTTAATCGCTGTATCTTTATAGATTGAAACAGTTTTAATTGACCGGGATAGGACGCCCTGTTAAGGTTTCTTTAAAACCTGCCAGGTTTCAGGAGGAAGGTGACAATAATTGGCACTTAGTAGACGGAATGTGCATTACGAAGTGAATTCTCCGTAATACACAAACTGCCGTTTATCAACCCATGGTACAGGCTGTTATTATGGCTGCCGGGAAATCAACCCGAACTTATCCCTTAACCCTTACCCGACCCAAGCCCCTCCTTAAAATTGCCAATAAGCCCATTTTGGAACATCAGTTGGAGCAGTTAGTGGGTTTGGTAGAAGAAGTAATTCTTATTGTTGGATATCGGAAAGAGATGATACAGGCCTATTTCAGGAGCTCTTACCAGGGCCTTCCACTTCGATATGTGATCCAGGAAGAACAACTCGGCACAGGACATGCAGCAATGCAAGTACGAAGTTTGATTCGGGATCGTTTTGTTCTTTTAAATGGAGATGATCTCTATCATCGGGAGGACATTCAAGGATGTTTACAATATCCCTGCGCTGTCCTGGCCCAAGAAGTAAAAGACGCGAGAGACTACGGGGTTCTTATAATAGAACAGGGTCTTGTGAAGGATATAATAGAAAAATCCCAGGATCCACCCACTCGATTTGCCAATACTGGGCTATATGTTCTGGATGAAGCCGTTTTTGATATTCTCGAGGGGATCCAGCGAAGTCCTCGAGGGGAATATGAAATAACCTCGGCTATGAAAATACTTGCCCAGAGGGTATCCATTGTTTGTCGGTTTGTTCAAAAGTACTGGATTCCCATTGCTTATCCCTGGAGTCTGTTACAGGCCAATGAGCTTTTAATGAAAGAAGCCCGAAAGGATTATACAGAGTATGGAAGTGGAAAGCTGTGGGGAGGGTCTGGGATTCATATTGGAGAAGGGGTAAAAATAGATGGAATAGCATGGGTCGGTTCGGATTGTGTGATTGAATCGGAATGCTGGCTCAAAGGATTTGTGACCCTTGGGAAGAGTTGTTTTCTGGGTTCTGGAACGGTGGTGGAAAATTCTTTAATCGGAGATAGAACTCAAATAGGTTCTAGGTGCCAGATCTCAAATTCGGTTTTGGGAGAAGAAGTCCAGATTGGCTCCGGATTTAGAACCCTGTGTGAGCTGCCGGGAAATCCTACTGTCCGGGCCAGGGTAAAAAATTCCTGGGTAGATACCGGTCTAACAAAACTCGGGGTCATCTTGGGAGATCGTGTTCGGGTAGGGCAGAATGTGATAACCCATCCCGGCGTGTATGTGGACCCGGAAGTAGAGGTTCCGACAGGAAACGTTTTGAAGTAGGTTAAACGTTTCGTTTGATGAAGTGAATTCGCTGATTTCTTTATAATTATTAGAACATAGGCGGACTCGCTCCAGGTTACCCGGCATTTTGCTCCACAACCCGTCGGAAGGGTTTGTCAGATAAATGAAAAAAGAAGCAGAAACGATCCAAAAAATGTTTGCCAGGATCGCGTGGCGGTATGATTTTTTAAACCATTTCTTGAGTCTTTCCTTTGATCGATACTGGAGAAAAAAAGCGGTTCGAGAAGTTCGGTTGCCTGAAGGAGGGCTTGTTCTGGATGTCTGTTGTGGAACGGGAGATATGGCCATCGCTTTGCATAAGACGGTGCGAACCGAGCTGGCTTCATCGCCCCGGGTTCAAGTTGTTGGGGTGGATTTTTGTTACGAAATGCTTCAGTTAGCCCAGGAAAAAGTGAGAAAGACCCGACTCCCTATTCTGTTCCTTCAGGGAGACGCCCTCCAGCTCCCTTTTCCTGATTCTACCTTTGATACCGCTATGGTTGCCTTTGGAATACGGAATGTAGTAGATCGTAAGACCGGTTTGATCGAAATGTTGCGGGTTATTAAACCCGGAGGTCGATTGATCGTACTGGAGTTTTATAAACCCTCGCTCCCGTTGTTTTCGGCCTTTTATCTTATCTATTTCCGATATGTTTTGCCTTTTCTCGGTCGCATACTTTCCCGGGATACCCGGGCTTATTCTTATCTTCCGGCTTCCGTATTGGAGTTTTACACTCCTGAGGAATTTGGAAATCTCATGATTCAAGCAGGTTGTCAAGAAGTTCAATTTAGACGCCTGACGGGAGGTATCGTAGCCGTGCATGTAGGAGCTAAACCCGGTCAGTAATCCATCACCTTGGGTGCTACGAAACTTAGGAGTTAAACGTGAAGAATTTAGAAGAAACCATTGAACAACAAGGATTTAAAGTCCCTGCTTCAAGGGGTAAACGGAACCCTTTCAATATCAATGCAATCCTGATTTTTTCTATTTCGGTTATAACACTTATTTACCCTCAGCTATCGGGCCATTCGATTCTTTCTACTTTACCCGATCAATACGAGTTGTGGGGGCATCTCTTAACTTTTCTCTGTGCTTTATTTTTATCTCTTTACGGGACTCCCAGGGCCAGAGAGGCCGCCCTCCGATATAACATTGTCGATAAACCGGACGGTCGACTCAAAGTCCAGAAACATCCGGTACCTTATTTAGGTGGGATGGCTATTTATCTGGCTTTTCTCTTGACCATATCTTTAACCTTTCAGTTCGATCAGCGAGTTCTCGGACTGATTTTAGCAGGTTCTATGGTTGTTATTCTGGGACTTTTCGATGACCTGGGTGCTTTGACCCCCCAGGTAAAGTTTCTTGGTCAGTGCCTGGCGGTAGTCGTCCTTATCAAATCCGGGATCGTAATAGAAATTGGGATTTTCCCCGATTGGCTTAAACTTACCCTGACTGTTTTTTGGATGCTGGGAATCATTAATGCCATCAATATCATCGATATTATGGATGGACTTGCGAGCGGGGTGGCATTTTTTGCGTCTTTGATCCTCTTTGGAGTGGCTTATCTGAACGGTGCCGATATGATTGCGACCTTAACCATGGGACTGGCCGGAAGTCTTCTGGGATTTTTACGATATAACTTTCAACCAGCTCAGATTTACCTGGGAGATACTGGAAGTATGTTCATTGGCCTGATGTTAGGAGCTTTGGCCATGATTGGAAGCTATAGCTCAGAGAATTCGCTGGCCCTCCTTTCCCCTGTTTTAATCCTGGGAGTTCCTATTTTTGATACCCTCTTTGTGATGTATTTGCGATGGCGAAAAGGTCGCTCCATGTTTTTAGGAAGTAAAGATCACTATGCGCTTCGTTGCCGTGCCCTGGGATGGTCGGTCAAACAGGTGGTTCTGGTCAGCTATGGGGTTACGGTGATTTTAGGCCTCATAGCCTTGTGGCTTATCCAGCAAACTTCGGAAGTTTTACCGACTTTTGTCCTTGTTATCCTGGGACTTCTAACTTTGGTTGTGGCCAGGCGGTTGAGTCACGTGAAGATGGATTAATTGAAAAGTGTGGGGGTATGGGAGTATGGGAGTGGGGGGGTGTGGAAGTATGGAAGTTCTATCTTCTACTCCCACACTTCCACACCCCCCCACTCCCATACTCCCATACCCCCATACTTCCGTACTTCCATCCTAAATCTTCATGGGGGAAATCATTATTATCGGAGCAGGGTTGGCGGGTTTAAGTACCGCCTTTCATTTGGGACAAAACTATCAGATCTTTGAAAAAGAATCGGAGGTTGGGGGATTATGTAGATCCTTTGAAATCAACGGCTTTTCCTTTGATTATACCGGACACCTTCTTCATATGCGAGACCCTTATACGAAGGACCTCGTGGCCCGACTTTTGCCCGATGCTTTTGCCTCCCACTCCCGTCGGGCCTATATTTATTCCAAAGGTACCTACACAGAATATCCTTTCCAGGCCAATACCTATGGACTCTCCAAAGAGGTTATTAAAGAATGCATTGCAGGGTTTGTGGAAGCCTATTTGAAATTCCCAAATGGCCCCCAGTCAGCCGAATCTCTCTCCTTTGAAGATTGGGTATATCAAACTTTTGGGGCCGGAATTGCCAGGCATTTCATGATTCCTTATAATCAAAAACTCTGGCGGACTCCCTTGAAAGAAATAACTGCAGATTGGGTTTCCTGGTCCGTACCTCGGCCAACTTTAGATGAAATTCTAAATGGAGCCCTGGGGATTAAAAATCGCGCTTTTGGTTATAATCCTTCGTTCCTTTATCCCAAGCAAGGGGGAATTTGTCAGTTACCCCAATCTTTTACGAAGTATATTCAAAACCTGCATCTAAAAAAGAAAGTTGTAGAGATTTCCTTGCAACAGCGGACAATTTGCCTTGACGATAATACTGTTTATTCCTACGATGCCCTGGTCTCTACCATGCCCCTGCCCTCTCTCCTCCGCATTATCCGGGATTTACCTGAAGAAATTCGAAAAGCAGGTAAAACCCTTCGGTATTTGTCGGTTTATGATGTCAATTTAGGCGTTAAACGCCCTGGGATTTCCGACAAACACTGGATCTACTTTCCTGAACCTCAGTTTCCTTTTTATCGCGTTGGATTTCCCATGAATTATGCTCCTGATACCGTTCCCAAGGGGTGTAGTTCCATGTATGTTGAAGTCTCGCACCTACCGGAAGAGAAGATACCGGCCTCTCAATTGATGGAAGACGTCATGGCCGGGCTCATTCAATGTGGAATTCTACGGGATGAGGATGAGATTTTAGCCTCTAATATCGTGGATATCCCCTGTGCCTATGTCATCCACGATAGAAACCGGCAAGAAGCCTTGAAACTTATCCATCCTTACCTGGAAAGTCAGAATATCTATGCCATCGGCCGTTATGGCCGATGGGAGTACTCTTCCATGGAGCAGGCTATTTTAAGTGGTCGTGATATGGCCCTTAGATTACAAAGATTTTAACTATCTCGACCCTATTAAATGACCGAAAAACCCAGGTGGGACGACCTGTTTGTAGCCCGTACGGTCCCACCCCGGATCTTTTAGCTCCGTAGGAGCAACCTATTTATAAAGACGATACCAGAATCTCACAGGCCGCCCTTACGAGGCTTAGGGTGTTCAGGTAAGATGATTGCTACCAAAGGAAGCCCCCTTTTCCTCTCTATCCCTCTCTTCCCCCGCATGCGGGGAAGAAGGCGTAGGGAATTGACAGATCGCTCCTACGAAGCTTTTAAGGTTAAAACCGAATTTAGCCTTGTCGAGCTATAACCCCTAAAGGCTAATCTCAACTGAGGTTACGGAGACTATCGACAACCCTTGACAAAAGGGCTTTTTTCATTTAAGCTTATTTCATCGAGGGGTTGAACTTTAAATGGACGAAATAGTGCACAAGAAAGGGATTCGTTTATGTTATTTTTGTTTCTGCTGATAGGTTTCTGGTTTTTTATTAATCCTGCTCTGCAAGCCCAGAACGTTTCGGTTGATGAGATTATCCATCAACTTCAAACCCGATATAACAATACCCAAGACCTTCAGGCTCATTTTAGTCAGGTAGCTGCCTTGAAGTCCCTGGGAGGTAAACAAAAACAAAAGTCTGAAGGAGTCGTCTATTTCAAAAAGCCTGGAAAAATGCGTTGGGAATATCTACCCCCCAATGAGCAACTTTTAGTCAGTGATGGAGAAACCCTTTGGCTCTATCTTCCCGGTGATGAACAGGTTATTGTCGAAAAGATACAATCAGTTTATAGCTCACGGATCCCTATTAATTTTTTGGCCGGAGGAGGAAAGCTAAAAGAAGATTTTCATATCCAACTGGTTCCGGATACAGAAGGGCATCCCCCGAATACCTACCACCTTGAATTGGTTCCTAAAACGGCTCAACCCGATTTTTCAAAACTCATTCTCTCTGTAGACCCCTCTACCTATTTGGTTGTTCACACTTCAGTGTATGATTTGTATGGAAATATAACCGACGTTTACTTTACCGATATTCAGACCAATGTCAACTTACCTGAGGATAAATTTCATTTTCAAATTCCCAAGGGGGTAGAGGTTATTCAGCAGAAATGATTCGGTTTACAGAGGGATTTAAAAGTATGGGAAAAAAAATTTTAATCATCGACGATGATAAAGACATGATCAACTTGTTGCAATTACGATTGGAACAACAAGGCTATCAGGTTATTTTTGCAAGGGATGGGGCAAGTGGGTATGAGTTGATAGAAAAGGAAAATCCCGATCTTATTATCAGTGATTTATTAATCCCTCGACTTCATGGATTTGAGTTATGTAAAAAAGTTAAGGAAAATGCCCAACTCAAACATACTCCCATTATTTTAATGACGGCGGTTTATAAGAAGACTTCTTACAAAGTAGAGGGGAAAAAGTACGGAGCCGACGATTATATTCAGAAGCCCTTTGAATTTTCAGATCTCTTAGCTAAGATAGAAAGGTTAATTCCACCTCTGCCCGTGGATTAAAGTTAATTTTTCCGAATGTAGCTCAATACCCGCTGAACGTAATCGGAATCTGGATTGTAGTGCCAGAGGGCCTTTTCTAGATTTTCCTGACCTCCTTTATTTAGAAGGTAATTAGCTGCCGTCAGGATTGCATCTTCAGGGGTAAAGGGATCTTTCCGACCGTCGCCATTTCCGTCAACCCCATAGCGAATCCAGGTTTCTGGCATAATCTGGAAAGGACCTAGAGCACCGGATTTGGAGCCGTAAATTTCATAAGGATCCCAGTTTAACTGTTGACAGATTTCCAGAAAGTAAACTTTTTGATCTTCCGATAAAACCCTCATAACCGGATAACTTCCCAGGTTCTTGCCTACACTACTTTCCTCGGCATGGAGTCCCCAGAATACCTGCCAGGGGAGTCCAGAGACACGTTCTGCCCATCGATAAAGTTTATAGAGCTCTCTATCTCCTTGATAATAAGGGTTTCCAAACAGAGTATCCAGGATATTTTCCAAAATTGAGACAAAAAACTTAAGGATTTCCCATAAAAGCCGGAAAGTCTCTAGAATCAGGTCCAGGAAGAAGGAAAAAATATCATCGCCTCCACTCTCTTCGGCCCGAATAGAAATCGGTCCCAGATAATTATCCAGTTCCATCAGCACGACAAGCGAGATAATACAAACTATAATCATGAGAATTTTAGGACCCGCTTCAGGTCTTAACATGATTTTCTGTTCTTAGTCCGCCTATCGTTGTCCAGGACTTTGGTCCCTTAACCTGCCCTCGAACCTATAGAAAGACTCTAAATTATCTACTCACCATGGACAACGAACAGCGGACAATAAATCCTTCTTATTAGCGTCGGCCTGCAATGGAATAAATTGTTACAGATCGTCGGCTATCTGCCTTGACCCTCACTCGACTCACAGCCGTTACATCGCCGGGTAGGGCAAACCGCTGGGTGTTAATCCCCTGACCCAGGAAAACTTCCCTTCCACGGGTATCCGTGATCCAGACCTGATAAGAGCCATCGGCATCGATGAGGAGATCATCTTCTCCCCAAACATTGGTAATCGGTCGGTTCCAACTCACTTCTATTTCTCCATTGGGAGGCATCCGATACCCGTTTCCTCTACCGCGGAGAATACTTCGGGCAGCTATAACCTCATTGGTATCTATTCTATCCGACCATAATCCTACGAGTTCATCGGGATAATAGTCAAAAACACTACTTCCTCCCTCTCCTCTCCCACCTTCTCCCGGGTGGAGGGCCTGAACCCCATCGATTTCTGTTTCTCCGGCATGTCGATTCATGAGTAAAACCAATTGAGCAGAACGAACCGAGGGAGGAAACTCAAAACTGGCCGTTCCGATGATCCCCTGACCCACCAAAATCCACTCAGGAGCACCGTAGTTAGCCACGTACACATCATAAGGACCGGAATACCTTCTGGATTCTGAAGTATAGACGGTCAAATCGGGACCCGGTCCATTAACAGCTTCTTCACCGGGTGCAAACTCATAGATAATCCGGGCATCCGGACCCTGCATAACGGCAACCCGCCCATCTCCGGCTCGGGTCCCATCCATGGGATCAAGAACATTTCTCGTATACTCCGGCAAATAAGAATCTGCCCAACCCGCACCCCTTGGAAGAGTCCTTAATTTGGGTCGCTCAATAGCCTGTAAATTCCGTTTTGGAAGTTCTTTCCTCTTGGGAATTTCCGGCAAGTTTCCAGGTCCTTCTGCTCCATACGAGAGGCTTCCTAGAAAGAGAATCATCATACTCAATAAAATCCCTCTAACAGCTCTTTTCATAGCCCGTCATTTCATGCAGGACTCATGGTTCAGAACCCTTAAACTCTGAACTAGGAATCCGACATCATGGATGATCAATCCGTTCATAGATTTTTCATAAAGAATCCCTCGCACTTTACAGGCAAGGAGGATTAAAGACAATCTTCTTTATATTTTATAACAGCTTTTTGGATTACAGGGATTAACCCCTCTGTCAGGTCATACTTTTCCATTTCTGCCAGAGAGACCCATCTGGCATCGAGAATATCTGAAGCTGGTTTTAAAACTCCCTCCTTATATTTAGCTACATAGTCTATAATGATGTAGTGGTACTGAACCCGACCCCTTTCGTCTTGAATGACGCGACTCACTACTTCCACAACATCTCCTATTTCCACGGAAATACCACATTCTTCCAGGATCTCTCTTTTTAAAGCTTCCACCGGACTTTCTCCCAATTCTACGACCCCTCCGGGTAAGGTCCATTTTCCAATATTCGGCTTTCTTCCTCTTTGGACCAGTAAAACGTTCCCTCTGTGAAAAGTAACGGCACCCACAGCCGGGACGGGAAGATGAGGATATGTACGATAATCGGACACCTGATCGGGGAACACAGAGACCCCATATTCTACGACCCGGTGACATGGGGTACAAGACTTCGGGAGGTGAAACCCCAGGGAATCCAAACTTATTCCTAAGGTCTCTTCGTCCCGGAATACCGTATCCCTGGATCGCAGGAAACTGCGTCTCTGGGTTCTTTATATCAATTTCAATGGAGCTTCCAGAATATCAATAATTTCTTGGGTAAATCGGGCGACTGGAGCGCCACTGACTGCTCTATGATTATAAACCACACACAGCTTCATGATCCATCGGATATGAATTCCACCGTTTCTTACTACAGGCATCTCCGTAATTTTCCCTACCCCTAGAATAGCATTTTGAGGATAATTGATGATAGGCGTAAAGATTTCTACACCCAGTCCCCCCAGATTCGTAATGGTGAAGGTTCCTCCCAGGAGTTCATCGGGGGTTAATTTACCTGTTCTGGCTTTTTCTGATAAATCCTTTGTTTCTCTAGCTATTTCAAAGAGAGTTTTTCGATCGGCATCTCGAATAACCGGTACAATAAGCCCATCTTCTAGAGCAACAGCCATACCGATGTTAATATTCTTAAAAATCCGGATTTCCCCTTCCGTTATGGTGGAATTCATGATGGGATATTTAAGAAGGGCCAGGGCGGTAGCCTTAATAATCATATCGTTGTAGGTAACCCGCACGCCGTGTTCCCTTTCCCACTCAGCCAGCTTCTGTTCCCGAAGTTTTACGGTTTCTGTCATGTCCGCCTCCATGATCTGAGTAACCCGAGGGGAGTTTGCCCAACTCTCAGCCATACGCTCAGCAATGACTTTTCTCATTCCTTTAAGGGGTATGACTTCCCGATACTCAAGGGGGCCTGGAGGTTGTTTTTGTTTACTCTCTGCGGCCCTTAGGATATCCTCTCGAACAATTCGACCTCCCGGACCCGTTCCGACTACCGTACTCAGATCCACCCCTAACTCTTTCGCCAGGTTCCTGGCAGCCGGAGAAATCCTCTGCCTTTCTTCAGGTTCTACCTTTTTAGGAGCAACTTCCGGTTTTATCTCTTCGACCGCTTTAGTTTCGACGGCTTTGGCCGCTTCTGCCATAAGCTGAGTAGGAGCAAAGGCAGCTTCATCCAGGGCTTCATTTTCTGCCGTAATGACCGCAATGGTTTTCCCTACCGGGACCACAGATCCCTCTGGAGCCAGAATCTTTCGAACAATACCCGATTCAGGCGCCGTTACTTCATATTCAACCTTTTCCGACTCGATTTGGGCCAGTGGCGATTCTTTCTCAACTTTATCCCCTTCTTTGACCAGCCAGGAAACAATGGTACCCTCCTGCATGGCCATACCCAGTTTCGGCATAATTACCGTAACTGCCATGTATCTACCTCCTTAACTTGATTATTTATAAGGATTCAATCCTTTATTTCTATAATATTTTCAACCGCTTAGCTGTATACTTAGAGCTCTATGTCCAGAGATCTACTTATAGATATCCATAAATATTCTCAGAGTCAACATTTTTATAATTTTAATTTAAGAAAAATCAGGTAAAATCTTCTCAAGGGAAGGGAAGATTTCTAAAAAACCGACTTTTCATTTTTCTCTCCTGCCCAAAAACCACTTGACAATGAAGCCTTTTATGGGTGATTATTTTATAGTTTTAAGAATGGATTGGTGAAAATTAAAATTCCTTCGTTTTGTAAATCTCTGTTCTAAAGCTTTATAGGAGGCCTTCGTGGTTAACGAAACTCTCGCAACGCTGATTCGGTTACAGGCTCTAGATTCAACGCTGTCCAAATTGGAGAAAGAAATAGCAGAGGTTCCCAAACAAATAGAAGCACTCCGCCAGCAGGCCCAGCAGTCAACCCAACGGGTTGCAAAAGCCCAGGCTGAGGTTCAACAGATGGAAAAGGAGCGTAGAAACTTAGAACTGGAACTGGAAGGGAATGAAACTCAAATCAGTAAATATCGTAATCAATTATTACAGGTAAAGACCAATAAAGAATACTCTGCCCTGCAACTGGAGATAGATACCCTTAAAAGCAAAAACGCTATGATTGAAGAACGTATTTTATATCTCCTGGATGAAATCGAGATGAGAAAAAAAGAAGTAGCCAGAGTGAGTAAAGAGGTTGCGGCGGAGCAGGAAAAGATAAAAAAATTTACCCAGGATAAAGAGGCTGATAAAGCTCGACTTGAAGCAGAACTGATACGGGTACAAAAAGAAAAGCAGACTTTACTTGAAACCCTTTCAGATAAAAGCCTGGTTCAAGAATATATCCGACTTTTAAGAGTGCGTGGCGGAATTGCAGTTGCTGCCGTAGAAAACGGAATTTGTACGGGATGTCATGTCTCTTTAACTCCTCAGATGTTTGCAGAAGTAAAAACGCGGGAAAAACTTCTTCGTTGTCCAACCTGCTTGAGATTTTTATATAGCTCAAAGTGAGAAGCACACAGCGATTTTTAATCGGGATCGTGGGTGCTTCACATATAAATCCTGGCCTGTTAAATACTTATATAGCGACGTCGGCTATTCTATTTGATTCCCGTTTACTGGCTTATAAACTCACGCAAGTTTATCCAGTTCGATCTTTCCACGGATGACCCTTATTTAAACAAGCCCACTACTTAAACCCAATGTATGATACTAAATCCGATATATAATAAGCAGGCTGATCTGTTAGCCAATCCAGCTATCGATCGGAGGAATACCTATGAGGAATCTATTTCTGGAACGTTTAAATAATGAAGTTCTTCTCTGTGATGGGGCAATGGGAACGATGCTTTATGCCAAGGGGATCTATATTAATCGGTGTTTTGATGAACTTAATTTATCCATGCCGGAATTGGTTCGAGAGGTCCATCGAGAGTATGTTGCCTGCGGGGTAGATATACTGGAAACCAATACCTTTGGTGCCAATCGATTTAAGCTTCATAGCCATAATTATGGAGATAAAGTCCGGGATATCAATATCCAGGCTGTGCGTATTGCACGGGAAGTTGCCGGGAAGGGTATCTTCATTGCGGGTGCCATAGGACCTCTGGGAAAACCTGTAGAACCCTTAGGAAAAATAACCCAGGCCGAAGCCCGAGAAGCTTTTAAAGAACAGGCGGAAGCTTTGTTGGAAGGCGGTGTGGATCTCTTTATTCTAGAGACTTTTTCCAGCTTACATGAGATTCGCCTGGCCCTTGAAGTGGTTCGGCAACTTTGTGATCTACCGGTAGTGGCCCAGATGACTTTTGGCGATGACGGGAATACCCTTTTGGGTGATCGACCTTCAAAAGTCGTTAAGTCTTTGGAAGAGTGGGGAGCCGACGTGGTGGGAGGGAATTGTAGTGTGGGACCCCAGGTTATGTTAGAAGCCATGACGGAAATGGCAAAGGTTAGTACGATGAAACTATCTGCTCAACCCAATGCGGGAGTTCCCCAACTCATTGACGGTCGTTTTATCTATCTATGTTCTCCGGAGTATATGTCTACCTATGCCAAGCGGTTTATTCGAACCGGGGTTAAAATTTTAGGGGGATGTTGTGGTACAACGCCTGCGCATATTAAGGCTATCGGGACTGCTGTAAAGGCCTTAAAGCCTCATAAGGTTCAAATTACTGTACAGATTCCAGAATCTTCAAAAAAATCGGTTGTTCCAGTCCAGGTAGCCCAGAAATCTCAGCTGGCTAAAAAACTCTCGGAAGGTAAATTTGTGATTAGTGTAGAAGTCAGCCCACCAAAAGGAGTGGATCCTTCTAAGATTCTCCAATGGGCTCAAATTTTTAAAGAAAATGCCATCGACGCCATCAATGTTCCAGACGGAGCCCGAGCCAGTGCCCGAATGAGTCCCCTGGCTTTAACCTATTTGATTGAATCCAAAGTAGGTATTGAGACCATTCTCCATTATTGCTGTCGGGATCGAAACTTATTAGGAATGCAATCTGATCTGCTGGGTGCCTATGCCTTGGGATTAAGGAATATTCTAGCTATTACCGGGGATCCTCCCAAGCTAGGAGATTATCCCAACGCCACGGCAGTTTTTGATGTAGATGCCATTGGACTGGTACGGATTATCAGTCATCTGAATCGGGGAGAAGATTTAGTGGGAAATTCCATTGGATCGCCCACCTCTTTCCATATTGGAGTGGGTGCTAATCCGGGAGCTATTAATATCGATGAGGAAATCCGTCGGTTTGAACTTAAGGTCGAAAGTGGTGCAGAGTACGTTTTAACCCAACCGGTTTACGATGTACGCCTGCTAGAGAGTTTTCTTAAACGGACTTCCCATGTAAAAATTCCTATGCTGGTCGGGATTCTTCCTTTAAGGAGTTATAAAAATGCCGAATTTCTCCACAATGAGGTTCCCGGTATGCAAATCCCCGATGCAATACGTGAACGGATGCGACAGGCGCCGCCAGGTGAAGCAGCCGCTGAAGAAGGAATTCGAATTGCCCAAGAAGCCTTGAAAGAAGCTAAGGATATGGTTCAGGGAGTTTATATTATGCCTCCCCTTGGAAAATACGAGGCGGCCCTTCGAGTCATTGAGATCTTGAGATAAGTTTCATAGGATCCCCGAAGGACTCCGAAGAACAGGAAACAGGTTATTTAAAACTTCGGGGCCCTTCGTGGATAACATATTTTTAATGAAAGCAGCCCTTTTGTATGGCCCCAACGATATACGGCTAGAGGAGGTCGAAGTTCCTGAAGTAGGACCCTATGAGGTTCTGGTTAAGGTAGGTGTTGCGTTAACCTGCGGCACAGACTTAAAAACGTATCATCGCGGTTATCACATGATGATCAAGCAACTTCCAAGTCCTTTCGGTCATGAATTTGCCGGGGTGATTGTCAAGGTAGGGAAAAAGGTTAAAAATTTCCACGTAGGTATGCGGGTGGTAGCGGCTAATTCGGCTCCTTGTAACAGTTGCTTTTATTGCCGGGTTGGACAGCCCAGTCTCTGCGAAAATCTAGAGTTTTTGAATGGGGCTTATGCGGAATATATCAAGGTTCCGGAATCCATCGTAAGACAAAACCTTCTCCAGATACCACCCCATGTATCTTTCCGCCAGGCCGCCATCTGTGAACCTTTGGCTTGTGTGATCCATGGAATTGAGGAATCCAACGTTAAAATGGGAGACACGGTGGCCGTCATTGGAGCAGGGCCTATCGGCCTTATGCTGGTTCGTCTGGCTAAACTCAAAGGAGCCCGGGTTATTGTCATTGCCAGAAATAACTTTAAACTAGAAAAGGCTAAGCAATTGGGTGCCGATGAAGTCATCAGCATCTACGAGGATTTTAATCCTGAAAAAACCATCAAGGAGATGACCGAGGGCCGGGGAGTGGATGTGGCCATCGAAGCCGTAGGATTGCCGGAGATCTGGGAACGAACCATCGATATTACCCGTAAAGGGGGTACTGTTAACTTCTTCGGAGGTTGTGAAAAAGGAACCTCTGTACGGATAGATACGGAAAAACTCCACTATCATGAGAGAAAAATCATCGGGGTTTTTCATCATACCCCCCGATATATTGCCACTGCCTTAAATCTCATTGCCCGAGATCCCCTAAGTTTTGATAGTTTGATTACCCATGAATTCCCTCTGGAGGATCTGGATAAGGCCTTTAAAGTTATTGACGATCGGCAGGCCTTGAAGATAGCCATCATACCTTAAAAGGAAAATTTTTTAGAAACGTGCAACTTGCAACTCTCTCCGGCGTCTACTTAAATAGAAGTTCTGAGGAGAGATGAGAGATACGGCATAACTGTTGCAGTGGATTTGGTTTAGAATAGACCCTTCAGGTTCTCAAAATAGGCCCTCAAGAGAGTTTACCCCAGAAGGCCTACGACTTTGTAAGGTTAATTCGGTTTGATTCTCTTCCCTTACCCCTCTTCCGAAGCTTCGGAAGAGGGGTAAGGGTGAAGGTAGAGTCGACAGGCTTCTCGGGTTTTCTGGTATAAGGTGGGCTCTACAGCTACAAATTTACAGGTATGGCGGATAGATCCTGCCGTATTAGAAGGAGTTCAAAATCATGCAAGTTGCTCAATCATATATCTTCTCAAAGTACCTGGTCACTTTTTTGGTACTTATAAGCCTCCTCGTTGGAGGTTGTGTGGGGATTCAACCGGGAGGCGGCTTTAATTTGGTTTCCCTGCAGCAGGAGTGGAGACTGGGAAATAAATTAGCTCAAGATATAGATCGAAAATCCAACCTGGTTACCAATCCTTCCAGTGTAGCTTATATCAATCAACTGGGACAACGCCTGGTTCAGCAAACAGAATTCCGAAATCTTCCCTGGGAGTTTCATATTATTCGAAGTAGAGAAATTAATGCCTTCAATATCCCTGGTGGGCATGTTTATGTCTATACAGGACTTATCCAGAAAACCAGCACAGAATCTGAACTCGCCGGAGTCCTGGCCCATGAAATCGCCCATGGGGTCGAAAGGCATGCCACACAGGCCCTGTCCACTCAATATGGCCTCGGTATTATCACCTCCCTCCTATTAGGACAAAACCCCCCGGTCTATGAACAGCTTCTGGCCCAGATTCTCGGTGCAGGATACATGGCAAGCTATAGTAGAGGCGCAGAAAGACAGGCAGATCAGCTAGGGGCTCGGTATATGTACCAGGCCGGCTTTGATCCTAATGGAATGGTAATCTTCTTTCAAAAGCTTTTGGAAGAAGAAAGAGATCGACCCGGTTTGATCGAAAAGTTCTTTTCTACCCATCCTTTGACAGAGGAACGGATCCGAAACGTTAGCTACGAGATTAGCCGATTTCCTCCAAGACCCGACTTGATTACCGATGAACCTCAATTTCACGATTTTAAGAATAGTCTGGTTGGAGGAGATAGCTATGAACGGGATTGGAGACGGGTGCGGATACCCCGAAGGTACCGCTACTGATGTGGGCGATGCCTGTGTCGCCCCTTCCTTGATCTTGCTAAAAGAGGAGGAGTTATGCCTTTTCTAAAATATGTTGTAATTTTTTTTGTGTTGCTTAGCGTGTTGCTTGGCGTTTCTACAGATGTTCAATCGGGGAGAGGTCTTAATGCAGTTTCTATTCAGCAGGAATGGAGGTTTGGTGATCGACTGGCCCAGGGTATATCCCGAAAAGTAAATATCGTTACAGATCCTTTCAGTGTAGCCTATGTCAATCAACTCGGCCAACGAATTGTTCAGCAAACAGAGCTTCGAAATCTTCCCTGGCAGTTTCAGATCATTCGGGACAACGATGTCAATGCCTTTAATATTCCCGGGGGCCATGTCTATATCTATACGGGCCTGGTTCAAGAGACCGATACAGAGTCTGAGCTGGTTGGAGTCATGGCCCATGAAATCGCCCATGGGGTTAAAAGGCATGCTACAGAAGCTTTGATCCGACAATATCAACTTCGCACCCTCGGCTCCATCCTCCTGGGTCAAAACCCTCCGGCTTATGAAAGACTTTTAGCCCAGATTGTTGGAGCAGGATATCTGGCGAAACATAGTCGGGATGATGAACGAGAAGCAGACCGTCTGGGGGCTTATTATATGTATCAGGCTGGATTCGATCCCAATGGAATGGTTATCTTCTTTCAAAAGATCCTGGCCGAGGAAAATCGACAACCGGGCCGATTGGCCAGGTTGTTTTCCTCCCACCCGCTAACCCAGGAACGTATTCGAAATGTAAGTTATGAGATCAGCCGATTTCCCCCTAGATCGGGTTTGATCACCGATGAGCCTCAGTTTCATACCTTTAAAAACAATCTCCTGGGAAGGGGGGCAACCTATGGAAGATGGGGTATAGGACCCGGACCAGGAAGGAACCGGTACTAAATCAACGGTCCCGGATACGGGGGGAATTTCTACTTTCGTTTTCAGGGGAACAGGAGTGGGTTTGAAACCCACTCCCATCGGACCGTTCAGAAATTTGTTCCAGTTGAGCTAATTTATTAGTTTTTCCAGGAAAGTCCTCAGAGCAAACCTTTTCTCCTGGACTTGGTTTTAAGTTCACGGGTAGACAGAAAAGGTTACTTACCTGAACCCGATACCGGGATATCTCCGGGAATACCCCACGGAACTAAACTGAAGCCACCTGTGGATAAAAGAACATACCAATTTCCTTCACTGGGTCGCCAGACGGCTATATCTGCAATTCCATCCCCATCATAATCCCCGGGCGTTGGAATATCTCCAGAAATACCCCAAGGAATCAAACTGAAGGCACCCGTCGGGAAAGTAATCCACCAATTTCCTTCACTGGGTCGCCAGATGGCAGGATCGGTTATCCCGTCCCCATCATAATCCCCGGGAACCGGAATATCCCCAGGTAAACCCCAGGGTACCAGACCGACTCCACCCGTTGATAGAAAAAGGATATACCAATTTCCTTCACTGGGTCGCCAGACGGCTACATCGGTAATCTTATCCCCATCATAATCCCCTGGAACCGGAATATCTCCAGGTAAACCCCATGGGATTAGAAAGACACTCCCCATCGATGAAAGGATATACCAATTTCCTTCACTGGGTCGCCAGACGGCTACATCGGTAAGCGAATCTCCATCATAGTCCGCCGGAACCGGAATATCTCCCGGTAGGCCCCAGGCCAATAAATTGATAAAGCCGCTACTTGAGAAAAGGATCCACCAGGTCCCATCTCCAGGCCGCCATATGGCTTTATCAGCAACTCCATCCCCATCGTAATCACCCGGTACCGGAATATCTCCTTCCACGCCCCAGGTTTGAATTCCGGGATTCCCCTGGAAGCCTAAAGTATACCAATTTCCTTCGGTGGGTCGCCAGACAGCAAAATCTGTCGTACGGTCTCCATCATAATCGTCGGAATCTATCACGAGATGGATCGGAAAACCCGGGGTTGGAGTGGGTGTCGGCGTAGGGAGGAAGGAACTTAATCGGGAGGTAAAGATATCAAAGCTACCGGTACTTGTCAGGATCGTTGTATCGAAGGTCGCCGTACCCTGAAACTGACCGGTCAGGAAGATATCCCCCGATCCCAGAGCGACAAGACCGTTTCCTACATCATCGCCGCTTCCACCGGCCTGCTTAACCCACAGCAGGTTACCTGAGGTATCATACTTGGCGATAAAAATATCATCTCCTCCAGCACTTGTTAAGGAAGTTGTATTGAAGGTTGCAGTTCCTTTAAATGAACCGGTCACCACACCGTTACCCGCCCTATCGGAAGCAATGGCAGTTCCAACATCCAGGTTCGTTCCACCGGCCTGTCTCACCCACAACAGATTACCAGAAATGTCATATTTGGCAATGAAGATATCCAGGTCCGCCGCTCCACCTGCTGCCGTCAATCTCACTGTATCAAAAGTTGCAGTGCCCTGGAATTGTCCGGTAAGGATGCTATTTCCCCCTCCATCTACTGTAATACCATTTCCCGAATCGTTGGAACCCGATCCGCCGGCTCGTTTAGCCCATATCACATTACCCGCCGTATCATATTTAGCGATGAAGATATCAAAGTCATTCACCCCCCCGGCAGCCGTAAGTGTGAGATTGCCAAAGGTCGCTGTACCTTGAAACTGTCCGGTAAGGAAGCTGTTACCCGATCCATCTATCACAGCACTGTTCCCCACATCGAAGCCTACACCACCGGCCCGTCTGGCCCATATCACATTACCCGAGGCATCATACTTGACGATAAAAATATCGCTTCCTCCGGTGCTGATCAAATTGGTAGTCCCAAAGGTTGCAGTACCCTGAAAAAATCCCGTAATGATACTGTTACCCAATCCATCTACAGCCACGCTGAGTCCAACATCCCCGCTGGTTCCACCTGCCCGTCTAACCCAAATCAGATTACCTGAAGCATCATACCTGGCAATGAAAATATCTTCAAGACCGGCACTGGTTACCGAGACGGTGTCAAACCTGGCCGTACCTCTAAACGAACCGGTAACGGTGATATTTCCTGATCCATCTACGCCAACACCGAATCCTTCATCGATATCTACACCCCCCGCTTGCCTGACCCACAGCAGATTACCAAAAGCATCATACTTGACGATAAAGATATCCGAGTCTGAAGTTCCGCCTGTACTGGTCAGGGTAATGGTACCGAAGGTTACAGTACCTCTGAACGAGCCTGTAACAATACTGTTACCCAACCCATCGGTCGCAATGGCATTGCCAAAATCACTGCTTGTGCCACCGGCCTTCACAGACCAAATAAAGTTGGGAATTTGAGCATTGACCGAACCGGTCGTAAAAATCAAGATCTTTAGAAGTATAAAGAATCCCAGAACAAACACCCTCGTAACTCTAAGTTGCCCATCCCCAGAAATCATAATTTTTGATACCCATTCTGATGGAATATGTCGTATAAACCTTATAGGGGCGACCGGCCGGTCGCCCCTATTCCTTTTGAATACAACATCATCTATCAGATTTGGTATAATAGGCAGGCCAATAACCTCTCTGGAATCACTCTTCCCCGTTTCCGTTCTCCGGCGCCGTTTTAAAATCTGCTTCGCAGATTTCGATGATCCCTTCGGCCATTCTTCTAATACTCATTTTATAAAGTGCGCGCTCTTCCTCTGTTAAATCTTCGTTTTCAATAAGCTCTTTGGCAGCCTGCACAATAGAAATCAGGCAGTTATTAATCCTTTGCATTCGATAATCATTTACCATATCATGGCTAAAATACTATACAAAATTAAAAACGTCGATAGTTATCATTATTACCATAATCCCATTCTCTTTGAGCATCCAGGAAATTGGGTCTTCCAGAACTGTTTTCTATGTCCATTTCGTTTAATCATTTCCCGGGCCGTCTTTATTTGCAAATCGGGATCATGTATCCGGGCCCTCACCTCACTGAGTTTAATAGTTTTGGGTAAAAAACCATATTTAATTGCGAATTTACGAAGGGTTTTCGGTTTGAATTGTAAAATCCCTCGGTTTGTAGCGCCATTTCTGTCTAAACCTATCGCCTTAGGATTACCCCCACTTTCACATCTTATGAGCCGCGAAAGGATCTTCTCGATAAGAGCCTCTCGTTCTTCGGGAGTAAGATCCGAAAGATTTTTAGTCTTATCTAAAAGCGGTTTTGGATGAGGATAAGCTTCTCCTTGTAAAAAGGCTAAATTCAGTACTGCACTTACTACAACTACGGCAAAAAGCAAAAATTGATTTGGATTTGTCATAGTAGGTAGTCGGCTGTACGACGTTTTTAAGTTTTTTGATTAGATTTCGTCCCATAGTTACTCTAGCCAGATTTAAAACCCGGCTAATCTGTTAACCGGAAAGGCCCTTTCCACACAAAAACAGAAGGCTATAAGAGGAACCTTTACCTGTCAAGAATTATTCAAGATTTTTTTCTTGAACCTTAGAAATATTCTTGTTATAAAGAGGTTCGGCTTGGGTAAACTCGTCAGTGCCACCGGGTTACCTGGATTCAAGGGATTCTTCCAGAAATAGGGAGGATTCTTTGGTATTCCGGGTGCCTGAGTGGCTAAAAAATTAAAGGAGGGGTTATGTGTCTATGTGGTGATCCCCGTTTCAAAATCACAAGGCGGGACTTCCTCAAGAAATCTTCGGCGATAGCCGCCGGTTTGGCTGCTCTGGGGGAAGCTTTTTTAGAATATTCCAGTCCTGTGGGTATTGCAGAAGCTCAAATGGATAGACAGAAAGAAGGGCCCAAAGTCCAAACTGTTCTAGGTCCTATCTCTCCCGATGAATTGGGTGTTACCTTCATGCATGAACATGGGCCGGTTATCGACTGGTCAGGCCTCTACGAACAGCCTATGGCTCCTATCCAGGGAGAGTTTCGCCAGAAAGTTATCCAACAGGCTGTGAAGTCCCTGGAAGAATTTCACAGTCAACTTGGAAGCTGGGCCAAAACAGGGACCATTGTAGAGGTCACTCCGATCCGGGTGGGTCGTTACCCTGATCTCATTGTCGAAATGGCAAAAAAGAGTGATATTCATGTAGTGGGCTGTACAGGTTTCTGGGGAGAGGCCTTAGCGCCTATGCATCCCTGGGCCATTTCCATGCTGATGGAGAAGGATGGGATCGACAAAGTTGCTAAACTCTACGTTAAAGAGATCACAGAAGGTATGGAAGATCCATATGGTAAACCGGGAGAGACCTTTACCAACATTAAAGCCGGCATCATCAAAATTGCTACCAGCAAGTACTTAACGGCTTTAGAACGTCGGGCTAATACAGCAGCCGGTCTGGCTTCCATTCAAACCGGGTGTCCCATTACCATCCATACCACCAACGGAGGAGGTCTGGAACTGGCTCAAATGCTTATATCGCTGAAAGTGAATCCTAAGAAAATCATTGTGGGCCATCAAGGTTATATGGACGATCGAGAAAATGTAAAAGCTACGGATTATCATAAAAAGTTGGCAGAACTCGGGGTTTGGGTCCAGTTCGACCGGATAGGATACGATAACTATCCGGTAGATAACCGGGCCGAATTCATAAAACCCCTGGTAGAGGCCGGCTTCGAGGACCAACTTCTCCTGAGTCATGATGCCGTACCTTACTTTTACAAGACTTTCTGGCAAGAGGAGAAACGAGAATCCGACTGGTGGCTATTCAGGGAACATCCCTGGAGCCTCATCCTTTCCGAGGTTGTTCCAAGATTGAGCAAAGCCGGAATTCCTGAAAGGGCTATCGGGAAGATGTTAATCGAGAACCCGAAGAAAGCCCTGGCTTTCTAATCAGTCGCCAGAGGATACTTTCTTACACCCCTGGGCGCCTTCTAAGGGTTCTCTGGGGTTAAAAATCAAACCGTAGAGTTCCCGAAGAAGGCGCAAAGAGAAAAGGATATGACCGAAAACCCTCCCAAGTTTCTCTGGAATGAAATGAACCGGCTGGAAATTGAAAGAGCCCAAAAAGCAGGTTATATGGTCATTATTCCGGTTGGCTCCATTGAGCAGCACGGACCCCATTTGCCGGTTGATACGGATATTCATAGTTCTTTGGAAATTGCAAAGAGGGCCGCCCTCAAAAGGAGAGATGTTCTGGTATGTCCACCGGTCTGGTTTGGGTATTCCCCTCATCATATGGGATTTCAAGGTACCCTTACCCTTCGACTGGAAACCTTCCTGGATCTGCTCAAGGATATCTGTGATAGTCTTTATCACCATGGATTTAAAAAAATCCTCATTTTAAATGGACACGGAGGAAATCGGGCCTTAATTAATTTAGTAGTCAATGACTTTATGCGAACCCATCGAACTAAAATATTGGCAACTTCCTATTGGGACCTGGCAGCCGATGAGATCCGGGCCATCCGAAAAAGTGAACCGGGTGGAATGGGACATGCCTGTGAGCTTGAAACTTCCCTTCAGCTTTATTTACGTCCAAATCTGGTAGATACCAGCCAGATAAGTAAAGAAACCTGGACCCCTAAATCACGGTTCGGTATTTCTTATGGAATAAAGGATCTTTTGGATTCGGGGTCTGTAACCATCGGTTTTGATTTTGCAGAATCTACTTCTAAGGGAATTATGGGAGACCCGACCGTTGCTTCGGTGGATACAGGAGAAAAAATTGTAGCGGCTGTGGTTGATCGACTCGTAGATTTATTGGAAGAATATAAACAACTTTAATCCGTTGTCCGTTGCTCTTCCTAAATTGACTACGGACAACAAACCGTGTAGGAGGTGACCCATGGCCAGTCAGGCAGTTTCTCAGCTTGCTCTAAGTCTAACGGATGCCTATCAAGCCGCACTCCCTAAATCTAAAGCACTTTATGAACAAGCCCAGAAGATTTTTCCAAGTGGGGTAACCCATGATGGGCGATACATGACGCCTTTTCCTATTTATGTTAAAAGAGCTAAAGGGTCCAGAAAGTGGGATGAAGACGATAGAGAATATGTCGATTATTGGGTTGGACATGGAGCTCTTATTTTAGGACATGGTCATCCGGTGGTTCTTAAGGCGGTCCAGGAACAACTGGAGAAAGGAACTCACTACGGGGCCTGCCATGCTCTGGAAGTTGAATGGGGGGCTCAGATTATCAAAATGGTCCCTTCTGCCGAGAGGGTTCGCTTTACCAGCTCTGGAACCGAAGCAACTCTCATGGCCATTCGACTGTCCAGGGCTTTTTCAAATAAGACCCGGGTGGTCAAGTTCGAAGGCCACTTTCATGGCTGGCATGATAATGTAGCTATAGGAGTTAACCCCCCTTATGAAGTCCCTATCTCTCCAGGACTTTTGGATGATGTCATCGGAAGCGTAATCCTCTGTCCCCCCAATGATACGAAAGCTTTGGAAAAAATCTTAAAGGAACATCATCAGGATATCGCTTGTGTGATTATCGAACCTACCGGTGGATCCTATGGAATGATTCCTACCGATCCGGCCTTTCTGCCGGAGTTGAGGCGACTAACGGCCCAATATGGGGTCATCTTAATCTTTGACGAGGTTATCACAGGATTTCGGGTTGCTCCTGGCGGTGCCCAGGAATTTTATAAGATTAAACCGGACTTAACCACAATGGCCAAAATCGTTGCAGGTGGACTTCCCGGCGGAGCCGTTGCCGGGCGAAAGGACATTATGGAATACCTTGAGTTCAGAAAAGATGATCCCCACTGGAATCGCCATAAGAAGATGTACCATCCAGGAACCTACAATGCAAATCCCCTTTCGGCCAGCGCAGGTCTGACGACTTTAAGAATCCTTGAATCCGGGGAAGATATCCAAAAGGCCAATGCCATTGCCAAAGCTCTTCGGGATGGAATGAATGAAGTTATCCGAAAGCTGGGGGTGGATTGGTATGTTTATGGAGATTTTTCAGATTTTCATTTCCTGATAGGAATTGATCCGGCTCAGGCCTCCGATCCTAACTTCAAAGTTTATAACCTGGATTACCATCTTCTAAAGGGTAAAGCAAACCCAGACCTCATCTATAAACTCCGACAGGGAATGATTCTTAATGGAGTAGACATCATGCGAGAAGGGGGGATGACCTCTTCGGCCCATACCGAGGAGGATGTAGAAATTACCGTAAAGGCTTTTGAAGCAACCCTCCGGGCCCTTCAGGAAGAAGGAAGTATTTGATATATTTTCTCCCGAAGGGCCCTCAAATCACCAGGGCAGTCCTCCGGGGGCTGCCCTTACCGGCCAGATCCCATTCCCCCACGAAAAGATAAAAGATAGCTTCAGAAAAATTTTTAAATTTATTTTATTTTTTCTTTGCATTCTTTGTGTCGTTGCGAGAAACTCTTCCCCCAAGGGTAAGTTTAATTTGATCCTCCAGGGCATAGGTTGAAAAAGTGCTAAAAACAGCAGTAAGCAGGATTAAAACTCGATGGTATTATTCCTTCGTATTTTATAAACTCTCGGAAGGACTTTCTTCATTGCTCATCCCTTTCTTTGTCAAGGATATTTTAAAGGGTGAACTGGGGACTGTTGGGGTCGTTCTCTCCTTAACCTCTATTGCGGCTGTTCCCGCTTCGATCCTCTGGGGAACTCTTTCCGATAGACTTCATAAACGAAAGGTTCTCATTGTTCTGGGATTTGCAGGTTCTGGAGTTTCCTTCCTTCTCATGAGCCTGGCTCAAAATACCTTTCAATTCGGTGTTCTTTCTTTTTTCTTTGGTCTGTCCTCTGCAGCACTGGCTCCCGTTTCGGCAATCCTGGTGATGGAAACCTCCCGAAGGGAGGACTGGAGCGAATCCTTTGGCATCTTTAATAAAGTGGGTGGATGGGGTTGGGTGGGGGGATTGGTCCTGGGGGTTATTCTCATTCCCCTCCTTAGCCATACCTTTGCCAAAGCTATAAGTATGCGCCTGGCTTTTGTTCTCATGGGGATTCTCTCTTTGCTTGCAGCCTACTTAGCCAGGATCTGGATTCCAGAACCTAAATCCCGAGAGGATCGGATGGAGTATGTCAAGGTCGTAGGCCGTTACCCTGGCTTTGAAGTTATCGAAAAGGTCATGTACCTCCCCCGAAGACTCGTTTTTTTTCTAAATCCCGGCCAGTTGGGAAATCTTGGAGAGACTCTCAGCCGTCCCTTAAAGTGGTATTTTTTAGCCACCTTCCTCATCTTCTCAGGGGTTTTAATGTCCTACACCGTGTTTCCCCTTTACCTCCGGGATCGAATCGGCATTCCGGAGTATTGGGTTTATATCATTAATATCGTCCGAACGAGCTCCTCTTCATTCTTTTACGCCTATGCAGGGGTATGGGTCAAACAAGCGAAACGTGGAAAACTGCAGATTATCGGAACAACCTGTCGGTCCGCCATCTTTTTATTCTATGGTCTCCTCGGCTTCGTGGAATTGGGATTTCTGAAGATCCCCCTGATTATCCTGGTGGATGCCCTTTCTGGATTTTTTTGGGCCCTGATCGTGGTGTCTGGATCTACCATTGTGGCTTCCTTATCTAAAAAAGGATTGGAAGGAGAAGCTTTGGGCGTTTATAATACGGTTATCGGATTTTCTAAGATCTTTGGCACCCTTGTGAGTGGTTATTTAACTCAATGGCTGGGATTTTTTCCCAATTATGCCATGGCTAGCTTACTCATCACACTAGGGGCTATCATAACCATTAAAATAAACCTTCAAGGATGATTCATATTCTTTGTATTTATAGAGTTTAAGGGCTGGGTGGTCGCCCTGCCGGTTATAGGATATTTCTATTTAAGTATTATACAGGGGTAGAGTAAAAGATAAGATCCTCAGAACCTTCCAGTACTTTGTTACTTTAATTCCGACAAGGCGAGTTCTCGTTGGATTCCACCCCCAGGTGGATCTTTTCTATCCAACCAAATTGAAGTAATAAAGTACGAGGTTCCCCACAATTTTATGAGACAATCCCTGGAAATTCTTTTTTTTGTGGTTACGGTTACCATGGTTTTTGTGGTTTTACTGACACCCAAAACCCTTTCTCCCTTTCAGCAGAATGTTGAACCATCCCTGAATTCTTTAAGTTCCCTGGATAAAAATAGAACCCTTTTTATCCAGGGCGTCTCTTATTTTGATCGAGGGGAATATGAAAAAGCCTGGAAAAGTTTTGAAACTTTGAAAGGCCAATATAAAGAACTTGAAGAGTATGTTTTGTTTTACCTGGCTCAAACCCTTAACCGCCTGGAGAAATATGAAGAAGCCCTCTCGATTTATCAATACCTCGATAAAGTATACCCAGAATTTCCTCTGCTTTATGAGGTTCGGCAAGCAGAGGCTGAGATTTTGCTCCGCAAGCAAAGATATGGGGAAGCTGCCCAATTACTTGGGGAACTGGTGAAGGTTCCCTCTGTGGTAAATAAGGCAGAACTTTACTACAAGCTGGGACAATCCTTAGAAGGGCTACAGAGCTGGAAAGAAGCCGTTGAAGCTTATCAACAACTCATTCTTTATTATCCTAATCATGAGGATACCTGGGAGGCAGAAAGAAGGATGAATGGAATTCTTAAGGAGAAGGGACTGTCTCCACCTCTTTTGACCGAGCAGATGCTTTATGACGGTGCCAGGGCTGCCTTTACAGCCAAAGTTTATCAAAAAGCCATCGATTTATACCGTATCCTTCTAGCCCAATACCCCCAGAGTCCCTTTCGTATAGAGGCTTCCTTTGAATTAGCAGAGGCTTATAACAAAGCCGGAAAGAAAGTGGAGAGTATTAACCTCTTAAATAATCTGATAAGGGATTCTAAGGATGAAAATGTTATTGCCCGAGCGCTTTATGAAATGGGGAATTTACACAGTCATAAAGAAGCCCTTTTGAGGATCCTTACCGGATATTCCAAAAGTATGTGGGCAGATAAAGCCCTTTACCTGCTGGGTCAGCTCAGCGAAAAGCAAGGGAAACTTCTAGAGGCTGCAACCTGGTATACCAGAATACGAGAGCAATATCCCGATAGCTCACTGGCAGAAGATGCCCTCTGGCGTGCTGGATGGGATTACTACCAGCTTGGTCAATATTCCAGAGCAGACAGTCTATTCTCAACGATTATTCAAACTTTTCGGGATTACAAAGACGAGGCCCTTTACTGGAAAGGGCGATCTGCGGAAAAACAGAACAAAATAGAGGAGGCCCTGGTAAACTATCGGGAGCTCATAGATCATCATGAAGAATCTTATTATGCAGTTCTGGCCGAGATGAGGTTAAAAAAGTTAAAGGCAGATCCGGAGAATCAACAGCCGGAAACGAAGAAAGAAAATCAACGGCCAGATGCCTATGAGGGGGAAGCTTTGGATCTTTTCACAACAAATAAATGGCAGACCTTTTTGAATACCCTGAAGGGTAGAATAGAGGAAACTACTTATAATCGGACGTGGAGTCATCTTCCCAAAGCCCTCGAGCTAAGTCAGGTTTACTTAACGCCTTATGCATCCAGGGAAATTCAGTATCTCCTGGAAGGATTCAAACCCCAAACCCCTTCCCAAGAAGATTTACTTTTTAAATATCTCATGGGTCGGGCCTATTGTGAAGTCAAAGACTACCTAGCTTGTATCAAATTGGTTATGCAAATTAAAGAGGATCTCAAACAACTCCAGATCCAAAACTTTCCGTATAGGTTGGAGAAGTTAAAATATCCTTTAGCATACGAGAAAGAAATTCAGAAATATTCAGAAAAGTATCGGTTAGATCCTTTCCTGGTAGCAGGTCTAATCAGACAGGAAAGCGGATACAATGTTAAATCCCTTTCTCCTTCCAACGCGATGGGCCTTATGCAAATTATTCCTCCCACCGGGAAGTATATTGCAGAACAGGTCAATTTTAGAGGATTCCACCCGGACCTTTTATACGAGCCGGAGACCAATATTGCCTTTGGAACCTGGTACTTAGCCTATCTGCTGAATCGATTTAACGGAAACCTTTTTAAGGCTGTGGCCGGTTATAATGCAGGACCCGGGGCTATAGAAAGATGGTGGAAGGATTTTGAACGCCTGGATTCCGATGAAATAGTAGAAAATATCCCTTTTCGCGAGACTCGAAATTATGTCAAACTGGTCTTAAGGAACTGGAATGTTTATCGAAGGATTTATGGAAGCACGAAACCTTAAAAATGGAAAATTCTTCTGCCTCCTGGAGGATATCTCTTCTTAAACTCTACAAAGATTCTCAATTTTTTACTTGTTTTGGTATCTATTTTGCAAATCTAAGTTTAAAGACTTACCTGGTGATAAGAATCCTGATTTTTTACTTGATCTTTTTGAATTGAAAAGATATCTTTCTAAGAGAGGTTTATTCACCAAGAAGCCTATTTAACATAACCTTTTTACTTAAAATATGATAAAGTGATTTCTTATAACTAACTTGGTGAATAAAAACCAATATTTATTGAATCGGAGGATGAGATGCCGCGTGCATGAGTGTACAGAAGCGTTAAGGATCCTTTCCATCGGCTGACATTCAAGCACATACGCGCATGTGATCTCATGGAAGACGAGGAAATCAGAAATAAGATTATACAGATGATTACGGAAGCTATCCAAAATAGCTTGAGAGACTCTCAGGAGCTTTCAAATGCTTTGGAGTTAGCCGGGCAGGAAGGTTATGAGATTGTTTTATCGGTCTTCTCGGGGATCCTCCTTCATAAAAGAGATGACCTGCAAGATAAGTCCGAAGAAGAAGAAACTTTACCTGCAGAGGAGGTGGTAGACACCAGTCAAAGGGAGGAAGGATTTGAGCCATCGGATCAACCAGTTTCCTTCGAGCTTAATCAATTGGATATTGAGTTTTTAAAGTCTTTAGGCTTGACTTTGGAGTAGAAAGCCTTTATAAGCCTGAGACACTGCTGTATAACCTCTGAAGGGGCTTGGGATTCTAAAAGATGGAGCCAAGTAATTCGGGGGTTTTGTCGAAACCAGGTAAGTTGTCGTTTCGCATAGTGACGGGTTTCTTTTTGAATGTCTAGAACGGTTTTATCCAAACTCCCTCCTTTTAAGATGAATTCAGTCATCTGTTTATAGCCCAGCGATTGCATCGCATGCAGGCTTGGCTGATAACCTTTTTCTAAGAGCGTCTTAACTTCCTCAACAAAACCTTGTGCGATCATAGCTTCTACCCGACGGTTGATTCGGTGGTAGAGCTCTTCCCGGGGTCGGGTCAGACCCAGAAAGCAAGTCGGATAGCGGAGGTGTCCCCACGAACTCTGTTTATGATGATAGGAAAGGGGTTTACCGGTGAGATGATAAACCTCCAATGCCCGAATAATTCGAACCAGGTCATGGGCATGGAGGCGTAAGGCCGTCTCGGGATCTATCCTTTGGAGTTTGCAGTGTAAATAATCACTTCCATAAAGACCGGCCAACCGTTCCATTTCCTGACGAAAATCTGGGTCCGCCCCCGGCCCTTCAAAAATTCCTTCCGTAACCGCACGAATATATAGGCCGGTTCCACCCACCAACAGGGGGATTTGTCCACGGGTATGGAATTGCTGTATCACCTGCCCGGCATCCCGGGCATAATCTGCGGCAGAATAAATCTGATCTGGTTCTATCAGATCGATCAGATAATGCCGAACCAGCTCCTGTTGGCTTCGGGTAGGTTTAGCCGTACCGACATCCATGTATTTATAAACCTGTCTGGAATCTGCACTTATAATTTCTGTCTTCAGCCGTTGGGCCAGTTCTAGAGCAACTTCAGTTTTACCTACTCCGGTAGGTCCTACTAAAACGATGAGAAACACGGGGATGAGGAGTTTTAGGACGCGGAGATATGGAGACGCGGAAACTTTTCCCCGTGTCCCCCAAGTCCCCGGGTCTCCATATCTCCGCGTCCTGTATTAAACGGATTCAATCCAGCTTTTATTTAAGTCCAGGCTCTGCAAATATTTTCTAAAATCATCCCCTAAATCAGCCCTCCGAAGCGCAAATTCAACGGTTGCCGTTAAAAAACCCAATTTATTTCCGATATCATAGCGGATCCCTTCAAATTCATATCCATAGATCACCTGTTTTGAAAGTAAGGCTTTCAACCCATCGGTCAGTTGAATTTCACCCCGTTGATCGGGTTTAACCTCAGCCAGCACATCAAAAATTTCAGGGGTTAAAATATACCGCCCCATAATAGCAAGATTCGAGGGGGCCTCTTCAGGAACCGGTTTTTCTATCATATCCAGGACCCGATAAATTCGAGGCTCTATTTCTTTAGCATCGATAATTCCATAACTCTGAACTTCTTTCTTATCAACTCGTCTGACGGCCACCACAGAACAATTATACCGATTATGTACCTCTATCAATTGCTTAATACAAGGGGATTTAGAGTAAATAATATCATCTCCGAGCAAGACGGCAAAAGGTTCTTCGCCTATGATATCCTTTGCCGTTAGGATGGCGTGCCCCAGTCCGAGGGGTTGTTTTTGCCGTACATAACACACGGTGAGCATTTCAGAGATATGACGGATCTCATTCAATTCCTCTATCTTTCCTTTATTATGTAAATTATATTCCAGCTCAAAGGAAATATCAAAATGGTCTTCAATGGCTCGTTTACCTCGGCCTGTAATAATAACAATATCTTCAATACCCGCTTCGACGGCTTCTTCAACTACATATTGAATGGTGGGTTTATCCACTACCGGGAGCATTTCTTTAGGTTGTGCTTTGGTAGCCGGAAGAAACCGGGTACCCAAACCTGCTGCCGGAAAAACCGCTTTACGAATTTTCATAACCTCAGTGGGGAGCAGGCAGTAGGTAGTGAGCTGTTTGATTTTTCATTGCTCACTGCTTACTGCCTACTGCTCACTGTCTTTTAGGGTGCGAGGAAAAATACAATAGCGAGAATGGCATAAACTGCCAGCAATTGAATCCCTTCCAACCAGTTGGATTCCCCATCCAGGGAGATAAGGCTTACAACCGCTACAGAGATGGCTACTGCAACCACTTCTAGTAAGGTAAATTCCAGATCCATGGGAGTACCCATTAAATAACTCGTGATGACCAAAACCGGAGCGACAAACAAAGCGATTTGGATACTTGAGCCAACTGCAATATTCATGCTTAAATCCATTTTATTTTTAATCGCCACCAGGACGGCAGTACTGTGTTCTGCTGCATTACCAATGATAGCAATTACAATAATTCCCATAAAGAGTTCGGTAAGTCCCAGGACCTGTGCCGTAGGTGAAAGGGAAGTAACCAGGAACTCACTGATAAAGGCAATGGTAACGGTGGATATGAAAAGGATGAGAAGGGATTTTTTTACCCCCCAGTGGGATTCTGTTTCATCCCGGGTTTCTGAGTCGGTCTCACGAACCAGATGCTTGTGAGTTTTAAGGGAAAAAATAAGTCCACACAGGTAAACCAGGATAAGGATTATCGAAATGGCCAGGCTGAGTTCTTCGCTGAGAATAAATTTTTGAGAGGGATTCTGAAAGTGGGCAGTTTGGGTAAAGACGGCCGGAATCAGCAGAGATATAACCGATAAGGTTAACATGGTAGACCCTACACTGGCTGCCAAGCTATTGAAGTTCTGTTTTTCCCGTTTTAATCCACCCAAAAAAATAGCAAGTCCCAAGACGAAAAGGATATTTCCTACAATGGACCCGGTAATAGACGCTTTAACCATGTTAAAGAGTCCCGCTCGAATTCCCATTAAAGCGATAATTAGCTCGGCTGCATTACCAAACGTAGCGTTCAACAAACCACTTATACCCGCACTGGTTCTACTTGCCAGATGCTCGGTAGCCTTACCCATAAGTCCGGCTAAAGGAAGAATAGACAAGGCAGAAGAGATGAATATAAAAGGAGGACGGGCATGGGTGAACTCAAGGAAAAAACTGACAGGTACAAAAATCAGAAGAAGTGTCAGCGCATTGTCAATATTGAGCTTAAATTTGCTAATACTCAAACGAGGACGTTTAAGCTACTTATTACGTAATACGTAAAACGAAAGCCATCAGATAGAAAGCCCTCCGTTTTACGCGTTACGTTTCACAGATTAAGATCCTACGTTGAACCTGGCCTATAAGAGACTCTCCCTTCAAAACGATTAGTATACTCGTTCTGCTTCTTGGCCAGCTTTTCACTATAATGGTTAAAGTTTCGATCCCCACCGGGCTCTGGACTTTCTACGATCCCTTCGAGATGGCTTAAATTGGTGTAATGATCGGCAGCATAAATCAACTCGATGGCCGTATTAGCATCAGGTCCGATGACTTCAACCCGGGTACCCATATGGCCCAAGGCTTCAACCAGTTTAACAAAATCCCCATCTCCGGTAACCAGAACGGCTACATCTAAATATTTGCCTAAGGTAAGCGCGTCAATAGCGAATTCCAAATCGATATTACCTTTGATACTTCCATCGGGTAGGCGACGAATAGGTTTGCTGACCACCCGGTATCCCAGATGGCTCAGGGCTCTCATAAAATTGTGCTGACCTTCATCCTCCGGATCATAGCTCATAAAGGCCGAAGCTCTGACTAATTTTCGATTTTTTTGGGCATGCGCTAATAAAACATCATATTTTATTTTTCCAAAAGTTTTCCAAATATTTTGGACATCTACAAATATACCCACTCGATCCATTTTACATACTCCTTATTAATTTTAAATCAAATACACGGTTTCTATTAACTCTCCCCTTAAGGACCTTACCGGCTTAGTTAACCAGGAGCTATTAAATTTTACCTTTCATACTGTCAAAGAGCAAATTCGCTTATAGTAGGATAACTATCTTGAAAAAATATGTCAAGGATTTCCTTAGTTAGATTACCTGGAAGTAGTTTCCTTTTTTAATTTGACAAACCCACCGGATTCTATCATAGTGATAAACATATACCGGGACAAAATACTTCTCACCCTTAGCTATAAAGACATTCAAAAGGGTGTTTTGAAGATAAGATAGCCGAATAGCCTTCATATAGGTATTCGAAATAGAAAGGAGAGGAAGTTTACGATTTATGAAATGGACCGAAAAATATTCAAAGCGAATGGAACGGGTTGCGCCTTCAGCTATTATGGAAATCTTAAAGGTAGTGACACAGTCTCAGTTTATTAATTTTGCCAGTGGGTTGCCGGATGCCGAACTCTTTCCCCTGGAAGAATTACAGAAATTATGTAATGAGGTTTTTCAAGAGGAAGGCAAAATAGCTTTACAGTACAGTGCAGCGGAGGGGTACCCCGCTTTAAGGAGCTTTATTGCCGAGAGGTTAACCCGACAGGGTGAGAGGACTTCCGCCGATAATGTGCTCATTACCCATGGCTCTCAGCAGGGTCTGGATTTAGCCGCCCGAATTCTCCTAGACCCTGGCGATAAAATTATCATCGAAAACCCCTCCTACCTTGCAGGACTCCAGATTTTTGATAGCTATCAAGCCGAGTATCTCCCAGTTTCTATGGATGGGGAAGGTATGATAGTGGATCAGGTGGAAGAACTTCTAAAAACCCAGACCCCGAAAATGATTTATACCCTTCCTAACTTTCAGAATCCGACGGGAATAACTCTTTCCTTAAACCGACGGGAAAAGCTGGTTGCTCTGGCCGAGCGCTATAACGTTCCTATTCTGGAGGATAATGCCTATGGAGATTTACGCTATGAGGGAGATTCTTTACCTTCCCTGAGAGCCTTTAAAGGGGGACACGTAGTTATCTCAACGGGAACTTTCTCAAAAACCATTGCTCCGGGAATTCGCGTGGGGTGGATTGCAGCGGAAAAGGAACTCATGGACCGAATAGCCCAGGTAAAGCAGATTACCGATTTACATACTAATACTTTCTGGCAGCGGGTGGTATATCGTTATTGTATCAATGGCCAGTTGGAACCCCAGATTCAGCGGCTCTGTAAAGCTTACAAGAAAAAGCGGGATATCCTCCTGCAATGCCTGGAACACTACTTTCCCCGGGAAGTCAGTTGGACTCACCCGGAAGGCGGTATGTTTCTCCTTTTAACACTTCCGGATTCCCTGCATGCTGAGGACCTGTTAAAAGTTGCCATGGAAGAAAAAAAGGTCGCTTTTGTTCCAGGTCG